>JBCDIR010000464.1:0-3635 GCA_038748735.1 Bacteroidota bacterium
ACCGAGCACTTGGGGAAGTGCTCGGTTTGGTACCCTAAAACTTGGACAAAACAGCTTCCTATCTTGTCCGAAAACCGTGTAATTTTCAGGATTCAATCATCCCGATTTCATGTGATTGTGATTTCCCTTATCCTTAATAACAATACAAATATAGGGGCGCTTTTCGCCCTACGCCACTACTAAGTCTGCATTTGCGTTGTTCTTCATTTATTGATTAAAAACAAATATTTATTTTTTAATGACTTGAAAATCATATAGTTATAATATATTTTTTCAACTCGATTTAATAAAATATAGATGTGTTTTTGCCAATAAATTAAAATTTGTGACGAAAAATTCAGCCATTTTCTACCAAAACCAGGATGGCCCTCGCTTGTTATCTACTTAATGAGCAAACGGCAACAACTCAAACAACTCGCTGCTCTGCGTGCACCCGTCCCGCCCTTTCGGGAAATCGACTGGGTCAGCTTCCAACGCAAAGATTATCAACTCACTGGTCTGCGTCCACCTTTTGCGGTTCGCTCTACTTTTAGTGAAGAGGATGGGGAACAGCAAAGTTTTGCGGGACACTTTCGTACGGAGCTGAATGTACAGCCCGCCGCCCTGCAAGAGGCACTAACGGACGTTTTTGCCAGCTATCCGAGTCCCGAAGGGCAGCGGGTGATCGTACAGGAAATGCGCCAAGCGGAATACAGCGGCGTATTGTTTGCGTATCGGCAAGGGGTTTGGTGGGTGGATTGGGCCGAAGGAATGGGCGAACAGGTCGTGAGTGGGCAGGTGCAACCCCAAGTGACGCTCCTGCCCCGTTTCGGGCGGGCGGATGTTCGCTGGTCCAAAATTTTCGCTTTTTGGCAACCACCGGGTTTGGCGGCTACACTGCGCCAACCTTTTGTTGAGTTGTCCTACTGGGCCAGTCGGCTACTAGCGGACGCGGAGGCACCGCACGGACTAGACATAGAATTTTGTGTTGCGCAGGGGCAGTTGTACCTACTGCAAGCCCGGCCCATCACCACCCCGGAGGAAGCGCAGTACGTACTCAGTAGCGCTAACCACAAAGAAATCCTCCCCGCTCAACCCAGCGCACTGATGACCAGTCTAATAACCGCTTCGGGACACCAATTGTATCATTATTATCGTGATTTGGATGCTAGCTTGCGGGAGCAGCCTTTCCTGGTCCCCGCTGCGGGTATGCCGTGGATCAACCTCTCGGCGCTCTACGATACGATGACGCACTGGGGACTACCCACCCGCTTGGTAGCGGACTCGGTCGGGGCGGAGGACGTATACGGTGTAGGCTTGCGGCCGTGGCGTTTTTTGCGCAAGCTACCCGTCTTCTTACGGATTGCGTGGCAGCAGCAACGCGTACACGTCCGCACCCGGACCTGGGTGAATGCTAGTACGCAACAACTCGAAAAAGCTCAACGCGAACGCGCAAGGATATGGAGTTCTGTCCCGGGTGAAGCACTATTGAGTTGGTGGCAAAGCGCTCAGGGTATCTACGTGGGCTTAGTGCAACAAATGCAGGTACTGACGGGGGCCATGTCCGGGCCAGTAGCGGTGCTGAAGCAACTGGGTTGGGTACAGGATTTGGCGGCCTACCCCAGCAAAAGCTCGGATTATTTGCGCGCGTTCCAGGCGTTGCTCAACGAGCGGATGAGTAAAGAGGAATTCCTGGCGCAGTTTGGTCACCGCGGGTTCTACGAATCCGATTTGGGGCGACCCCGCTTTAACGAATTGAGCGCCGAAGAGTGGGACAAACTATTGCGACAACAGACGGGACCTACTCCAACCAGTACTGACGACCAACAAGCGCGGTGGTACCGCCGTCCCTTACTGCGTTACGCCGCCCGTTTGGTGCATCGCCGCGAATGGATTAGACACGAGAGTATGCGCTTGTTTGCCCGCCTGCGCACGGAGTTACTCAACAACGTTTCGGTGCCCAACCCTTGGTCGTACAGCTTTCGGCAGCTCGTGGAGGAAACGGGTGCCACAGACCCCGGTGCTGACTTTGGCCCTTTAGCACTGGCCCCACCCAGCGGTTGGGATATGGACACTTTCTTGTGTAATCAGCACGGGAGGCGACTTCCGTTGGCGGCCATTTTATCGCTCGACGAAACGGAGGAACGACCAGGACTAGGCATATATCCAGGGCGGGTAGAAGGGCAGGTTTGGCGCGTGCAACAGGGCGACTTAGCGGAGCTGGAGGTTCCTAATTTTCCTTCCATCATTCTCGTCGCCGATGCTTTGGACCCAGGCTGGATTCCCTATTTCACGCGGGTACAGGCGGTAGCGGCCCACACGGGTGGGTTGCTCTCCCACGCGAGTATCATCTTGCGCGAAGCTCGTTTACCATCCGTTACGCAACTGCCCCGCAAACACGATTTTGAAACGGGCGATTGGGTGGTACTAGACGGCCATTTAGGAACAGTAGTGTTGCTCAACAAATGATGGGTTACCGGTTTTATCAGGGGCCATCCCTCGGCGGAGCCGAAGGGTCGTTACGTTACGCAGTTCGCTATTCGCTCAGCCCTGCGGTCCCGCGCTGAAGGCGCGGCTGCTGCACATCACTTGCCCGACGGTAACCGCTGCGTTTTGGTAACTTTAACAGCGCCGTAACGCCTATTCCGGCTATCTTTGTGTTTAAAGTATGTTTAGATAAAAACAGTGACCGACTTTTGGGAGGGCTAATAAAGAGAACTATGCGATTGACAATTTTTATCCTGCTGGTCGTCCTATTCCAAGGACCGTTATTAGCACAAGGCGAGAAAAAGCAAAAAAAGAACGTTTGGCAATCGTTAGCCAGAATTACTTTCACCAAGCAATACGACGAATTACTCGGTTTCAAAGTAGACGTCCCCGTATTCAGTGAAGAAATAAAGGCATTAGAAGGAACAGAAATCGAAGTGCGCGGCTACATCATTCCAGTGGAAGGATACCAGAGTCATACCGAATTCGTCTTTTCTGCCTTTCCGTACAACATGTGTTTTTTCTGCGGTGGAGCCGGACCAGAAACCGTTATGGAGGTTTTTGCCGCCGAACCTATCGAGTACCGCGCCGAACCCATTACTATTAAAGGTATCTTAGAACTGAACGACGAGAATATCAATCAATTGATGTATATCCTGCGGGAAGTACGTCCGGTCCCGTAAGTTGGGACGACCTAATGTGGTCGCCCGTACAATAAGGATATGGGGCAAGTACTTAAGCTTGCCCCGACGGTTATTTAGGAACCTTGTTCGGGTCCAGTAGATCGAAAAATTCGTTGAGTTTCGGCAAAATGATAATCCGTGTTCTACGGTTGCGGGCGCGACCTTCCGCCGTAGCGTTATCGGCTATGGGTTGAAACTCTCCGCGTCCGGCGGCTACCAAACGACCCGGTGCGATGCCGTGTTGGTCTTTTAACATTTGCACCACAGCGGTTGCCCGTAGGACACTCAACTCCCAGTTATTTTGCGCACGCGCACTACTAATCGGCACATTGTCCGTATGGCCTTCTACCATAACCTCCAATTGAGGACGCGATTTTACAATGGTAGCAATCTTACCCAAAACGGTCGTTTACGTTGACCTGTCCGACAAGGTACTCTTTCAGAGTGGAAGCGCCGTACTCAGTTCACGTGCCAACGAAATTTTGG
>JBCDIR010000465.1:0-3631 GCA_038748735.1 Bacteroidota bacterium
AAAATCTTTATCATTGTTGAGTTGTATACTCAATCCATAAATCTGTTCCGTCGTACTACCGAATAATTTTTGAACTAGCAGAAATGGTAAATTATGGTAAGATTTTTTCTTGAGAAGCTTATCGTAGGTTTTCTTAAAATCTTGCGTACAGTAAAATTTCATTTGAGAAGCGCTTTCAGTTCATCACTACTTTTCTGAAAAGTAGGTAAGGTTGGTAAAACAAAGAAAGCTTCGTTGACATCATGTACAGTTTCTGACAGGAGATCACTAGCTTCTTGAAAACGCATAATTTCTGTAGCAATAACTTGCTGTTGAGCCAAAGTATCCAGTTTGCTTGCCAGTGTATTAAGATGAGCCGTCAGCCGCTGACATACAACAAATAATACACGAAGACTGAAATGGTCATCTTCTAAAAGTTCACTACGATTAAGAAAGGATAAAAGACGAATTTTGTTCTCTAACTGCTCTATTTGCTCAGACAAGTCGACCAGTCGATGGCGTAATTCTAGTATAGAGTCCAGCAGGTCATCAGCATTCTTTTCCATTTCAGAGTGCACCTTCATTTCTAGTGCGTTAACACTAGCTAGGGCATAGCCGATTTCAGTCTTTTTAGTTGTAACATTCATATCGCCAGTCAAAAATTTAGCTTTCCATAATTACTCGTACCGCCTCCGTATTAGCCTCCTCATCGAAAAGTGCTCGTACGTTTAGCGCAAAATCAGCAACTGCTACACTTGCTACTGTTCCTTCGTCGGTCTTGCGTTTTAGTACGTACTTGCCGTCCGTCAGCACGTATTGTTCAATCGTTTCATCGGTGGGTTCCACCAGCCAGTATTCCGTGACGCCGTGCGCCTCATAGTCTTGGTACTTAATGCCACGGTCCCGGTCTTTAGTACGGTACGACAAAACCTCTACTACGAAATCCGGTGCAGGGTATTTCCAATGTCCTTTCTGGAAGTTCGCAGATTTCTCTTTGTTAAAGAAAACGAGATCCGGCTCGTAGTCATTACGGCTCAGTGCAATCAAAACTTTTTCGTAACCCACGTAGCCTAATGCATGCTTACGCACGTACAATTTTAATAATAGTAAGAGATTAGCAACTACATCAGTATGTTCCTTCTTGACGGGAGAATGAATGATGATTTCACCATTGATAAATTCTGCCTTGACGTCATCATCAATATCCGCATAGAATTGCTCCCGGCGCTGCTGCTCAGTCACCAGTTTTTCTTGCAAGCGCTGGATGATGTTTGGCGCTTGTGGACTGTCCAAAATGGTAGAAATAGCCGCTTCTTGTGGATCGCTTAGCATGACGGATACTTGTGAAACACTAAAATACGTGTTTTCACGGTAGCGTGCAAGACCTACACCATACTCCCAAACTGCCGCAGAAAGCGCACATCATTCTCAAACATCAAGCGAATATCCGTTATGTTATGCAGCAACATCGCTTGGCGCTCAATACCCATACCGAAGGCGTAACCGGAGTATTCCTCAGGGTCGATACCGCACTCGGTCAGTACATTGGGGTCCACCATACCGCAGCCCATAATTTCGAGCCAACCCGTACCCTTAGTGATGCGGTAATCGTGCTCCGTCTCGAGGCCCCACCAGACGTCCATTTCGGCGCTGGGTTCGGTAAAGGGGAAGTAGGACGGGCGTAGGCGTATTTTAGCCGCACCGTACATTTCTTTGGCGAAATGGTACAGCGTCTGCTGCATGTCGGCGAAGGAGACGTTTTTGTCAATATACAGCCCTTCTACCTGGTGGAACTGCGCGTGCGAACGGGCCGAGATCGTCTCGTTGCGGTATACACGTCCGGGCGAGATGATGCGGATAGGTGGCTGCTGTGCCTTCATGGTGCGCGCCTGTACGGACGAGGTCTGCGTGCGCAACATCCGCGAACCCGCACCGGGGGTATAGCCTTTGAGGTAGTAGGTGTCCTGCATGTCGCGGGCCGGGTGATCGGCGGGCGTATTTAGGGCGGTAAAGTTGTGCCAGTCGTCTTCGATTTCCGGTCCTTCGGCAATGACAAAACCGATGCGCTCAAAGATGCGCACAATGCGATTCATCGTCGTCGTAATCGGATGGCGAGAACCCAGGGGAATGGGGTCGCCGGGGGCGGACAAATCGAGATCGTTGCCGGCGGAGGCTTCGGCGGCGCTGGCTAAGGCGTTTTGCAGTTCGGCCAACTTGGCTTCGGCCACTTGCTTCGCCTGATTGACCAATTGGCCGTATTCCTTCTTGCGCTCGTCGGGGATATTGCGAATTTCGCCCATGAGCGGCTTAAGCTGGTTTTTACTACCCAGGTACTGGATGCGGAATTGCTCCAATTCCTCGGCATTGGTGGGCGCAGCGCTTTGGATGGCGCTAATCATAGCTTGGACTTTATCGAAAAGTGCTTGTGGCATGGTGTTGGTCGTTGGTACGACTTCTCCGAAGTCGGTGATAGCTAGCTATTATCGGTAGCAACAAAGGTTGGACTTCTCCGAAGTCCTCGCCCTATGTCTCTTGGGGAGTTTTATAATAGCTTTACGCCGCGTGCAATTCAAACTCGTAGGACTCCATAATGGTGTTGGCCAGTAGCTTGGCGCAAGCCGTATCTACCATCTGGCGGGCCATAGCTTCGTCGGCGGCGCTGAGGCGCATGGTTACGTGCTTGCCGATGCGTACGTCTTCGACACCGTCTAGCTCCAGGTTTTTCATATTCTTGGTGACGGTCTTGCCCTGAGGGTCTAGGAGTTCCTTGTGGGGCATGATGTCGATTTCCGCGATGAAGTTCATAGTCCTTTTATTGCGCAGAAAACAAGCCACGATTTCTTTGGGTTTTGTAAATAGTTAGCACACTTTAAGTGAACCGTTTAGCTATCTATTTTCAAAACGAAATCGCACATTGTTTTCGTGCTGTTCTGTTAACACAAAAATGCTTGTAAAGCGTGTTTAATTTTTAGCCAGTTTTAACCCCACGTTGAGCAATACGTAGATCGCAATGATCGGGGCCAAAGCCAATTCGCGCCAGATCACTAACAGGCCCAGCGCCAGGGCCGCAAAGATAATCCGTAGGGCGTTGCCCTCCCAGCGCAATTGCTTAAATTTGAAACTAAACATCGGAATTTCGGCCAAAAGTAGGTACGAAAGTCCAACAATCACCGGATACAACACCAGCGGTTGGGTCAACCATTCCTGCGCACCCCCAAAATCCTGCGCATACCACATCAATAAACCGATCACAAAAATGGTACTCGCGGGCGTGGCTAAACCGATGAAGCCCTCCGTTTGCCGCTCGTCTAAATTAAAGCGCGCTAGGCGCAAGGCCGAAAAAGCGGACAGTAAAAAACCGGGAAACGCCAGCCAGTGAATACCGCCTTCAATAGCGGAGGATTGCTCCGGATTTTGTCCAAATACTAGCAAACTGTACAGTATCGCTCCCGGTACCACGCCAAAAGATACGGCATCCGCTAAGCTATCCAATTCTTTACCCACGGGCGAACTCACGCCCAGAGCTCGCGCCACGAGGCCGTCCGCAAAGTCTGCCAAAGCTGCTGCCGCTAGCCAGTAGGCCGTTGCGTAAAACCAACCCTGAAAGAGACTCAGGAGGGCCACACAGCCACACAGTAGATTGAGGAGCGTA
>JBCDIR010000466.1:0-3625 GCA_038748735.1 Bacteroidota bacterium
CAGCGGCGAAAACCGGCAGGGGGTATCCTTACGCGAGGTAATCAATACCATCCGCGAAAAAGCGGGGCCGGTGGATGCTGCCGAAGTACTCAGCTACGGGGCGCAGTCTGCTTTTGGCAAACCGGTTTCCATCTCTTTGGTGGGCCAAAATTACCAAGAACTCAAAGCGGCTACCCAAGCCCTCAAAGACGAGATGAAGCAACTCGCGCAACTCAGTGACGTGGTCGACAATGACCAGCAGGGCTTACGCGAGGTAAATATTACCCTGAAAGAAAAAGCCCGCTACCTCGGCCTGGATGTACAAGACATCGTCGGGCAGGTGCGTCAGGGCTTCTTTGGTGCGGAAGCGCAGCGCCTCCAGCGTGGTCGAGACGAAGTCCGCGTCTGGCTCCGCTACGCCGAGGAAGACCGCAGTAGCATCGCTGATTTAGGCGAAATGCGCGTCCGCTTCCCCGACGGTCGCGCCTTTCCGCTGTCCAGTATCGCCGATTTAGAAACCGAGCGTGGCGTCATTAACATCAACCACATCGACGGGAAACGCGAAGTAAAAGTCGAGGCCGACATCGCCAATGACAAGGTCTCCGTTAGTGACGTAACAACGCTTCTACAATCCGAAATTGTCCCCGCCGTACTAGCGGAATTTCCGACCGTAGCTGCGCAGTACGAGGGACAAAATAAGGAACAAGCTAAGTCCGCTGAGTCGATCTCCATCGTAGGGCCGCTGACCATGGGACTGATGTTTTTGATCATTGCCTTCACCTTCCGTTCCGTAGGACAGACCATCGTCGTACTCTTACTCATTCCGTTCGCTTTTATTGGAGTGGGTTGGGGTCACTGGGTGATGGAAGCGCCCATCAGCCTGTTTTCCTTCCTGGGAATCATTGCTTTGATTGGAATTTTGGTCAACGATTCCCTCGTCTTCGTCAGTACCTACAACGACGAACTCCGCGAGGGTAAAGACCAGATGGAAGCCCTCTACCGAGCGGGTACGAGCCGTTTCCGCCCCATTGTCCTCACGACAGTTACTACTTTTGCGGGGCTAGCCCCCCTCATGCTGGAACGTAGTTTACAGGCGCAGTTTTTGATTCCGATGGCCATCAGTGTCAGCTTCGGATTGCTAGCCGCTACGGTGGTGATTCTCCTTTTGCTGCCCGTTTTCCTCATCATGCTTAACCGCTGGCGCACGGGACTGAGTTGGGTCTGGAACGCACGCAAACCAGCCTACAAAGAAGTGGAACCCGCCTATAAAGAAATCGCTTTGCAGAAAGACATGCAAACTAGCGAGTCAAATAACTAAGCGTATGAAATTAAAATACTGGACCACTGGCCTGTTGTACTGGCTACTAGTGTTACCGTTGAGCTACGGCCAAACGGCGATCAGTCTAGAACAGGCTGTTGAACTAGCGTTGGTCAACAATCATCAATTGCAAGTGAGCCGGGCGGCGGTCACCATCGCGGAAAACAATGACGACTGGACGTTGGCGGGACGTTATCCGCAAGTGAACCTGACGCTGAACTCCAATAACAGTTACAACAATACCAATAACCCCGCTAGTGTGGTGGTGGAAAGTTCCGTCTTAAACAACGGTATTGTACCGGGTTTGAGTGCCAATTGGGTATTGTACAACGGCAAACGGGTGCAGTACACCAAGCAGCAATTGGGCCAACAAGTGCAACTGTCCAACGAACAGCTCCGCAGTCAAATTCAGACCACGATTCAGAGCGTGACGCAAGCGTATTACGGCGCTTTGGTGCAAAAGGAACAGTTAGCAGTCTTATCTGAAATCCTCGCCCTTTCCCGCGACCGTATCCGCTACCAGGAAGCCCGCCGCGTGTTTGGACAAGCCGTCAGCTTCGACTTACTGCAAGCACAGGATGCCTACCTAAACGACTCGACGAACTACCTCATTCAGCAAAACACTTACGCCACTACCCTACGTAACCTTGCGTTGAGTATGGGGCAGACGGGCAACCGTTTCGTCCCCAGTGATGAACTTGCTCCTACCGCCGAAGCCTACGAACAGGACGCCTTGCGCCAAGCACTGATGGCGAATAATCCCGATCTACAGGCCAGCAACGTTAATATTGAATTGGCCAGGCTCAATACGCGTTTACAGCAAGCGGATCGTTTGCCCAGCGTAAATCTGAGTGCGGGTTTGTCTTATAATATTGCCAATGCGACGGGTAACCAAACGTTCAACTTTGGTGGCACCCTCAGCGAACAAGAATTGCCGGGCGTAGCCGCGCAGACCTTCAACGGTTTCCTAAATCTCGCGGCTAGCTATCCCATATGGGATGGTGGCTTACGCCGCAGAAGGGTGGAAACAGCGGAGCTACAATCGCTCCAAGCGCAACTCAACTATACGGCCCTGGAACAGCAGTTGCTGACTCAAATGGAAAACACTTTAGCGGACTATGATAATCAGCGCCAGTTGTTGGGTATTACGACTACGCTGGTGGCCAACAGTCGGCAAAATTTACAGATTGCCGAAGAACGTCTACGCGGTGGACTCATCAACTCGTTCGACTACCGCAGCGTACAATTGACTTACATCAACGCTACGCAAGCACGACTTAACGCGATTTTTAATTTGCGCACGACGGAAGTGGAATTGCAGCGTTTAGTGGGAGGATTAGTGCGGTAGATTTGTTCTACGACCGGAATCAAAGAGCTGGCGTTCGTCAGCCTAAAGCTACAAAACCTACTCCAAACTAGCACTCCCGTTCGCATCCCCCGACTTTACCACCACAAAATCCGGTAACCAGAGGTTAGGGGACAATTCGTAGCTGAAACGGTTCTCGCGGGCGGCTGCGGGCCAGGGTTGTGTAGGAACTTCAAAGCCACTCTGCGCCGGAAAAAACTGCCAAATGGCGGCACTGTCGTTGCCAAAGTCGGGCGTGATATTCAGGATCGCTTTGCGGATGCGAATCAGGTCTAGCGTGGTGAGAGAATTACTTAAATTCACGTCACAAGCGAGGATTTTGTAGGGTTCTAAAAGCACCGTCGTCAGTACGTGGCGCTGCATACGGATGAGGTCCGTAACGGTAACGCCGTTGGTGTAGCTGCTTGGCTTGGACATCTCTAGATGTATCGTCCCCTCGCTGGGAATATCCGCCGCTGGTAGTGGCAGACGGCCCTCCGCGTCCGTCGTTACCGTAGTGAGGTACCAGTCATCAATGAGGATGTCGACACGCACGTTGGGGACAGGTTCCCCCGCATCCGTTTTAAACACGGGACTGCGCAAGCCCTCTAGGGCATTGATCCACAGCGTATCACTGTCGAGCGGATCAAGGAAACTGCTCAACTGCGCACTCGGATCACCACACTCCCAGGCCATCGCTAAGCGACCAAAAAAGCCGCGCGTTTGTTCACAACTCGGCGTACCCGATGCACCGTGCATATGTCCCGTCAGGCGATGATTCTCGTCCAGCAGTGCCGCTCCCGACGAGCCAACTTCGATAAACCCGCTGGCGTAGGTAGTGCGAAAGTGGTTACCCGCCGGAGTGGTCACTTCGTTGTTCCAATTAATGGGGCCGTTAAACACCGTACTCGGTACGTTAGCAATGGCTATTTTTTGCACGTCGCCCAGCGGGTGAGACAGTACAGCGGCGGTCTGCGGCGGAC
>JBCDIR010000467.1:0-3621 GCA_038748735.1 Bacteroidota bacterium
ATGCTCCGATCAATCCCACTACCAGCAGACCGGCTAATTCTTCACCGCGTCGAAACTTATAAGCTACGTCGCGCAATCCCGCCAACAAAAACCCTACGAATGGTGCCAAGGACAGAAAGCTATAGCCTAGCATCCGTAGGTGACTCCAGTTGTCGATACTGAAGTAGGCGAATGGTTTCCAACCCAACGGATAACCAAGCATGCCCTTTAGGGCAATGGCTGCGGCTATCCCGACATAAGCACCGATAAATGGTCGCCCAACCTGCTTCCATACAGCAGATTTGCGGCGGCGCAATAGCCAGAAATAACCTCCATTCCACGCCAATACGAGCGCCCAGGCCGAGTGCCCTCCAACCAAGACGACTAAAAAACCTAGAACCGTCGCCGACCAAAACCAAGCCTTTTCTGGTGTCTTAAAAAATCGTAACAGTGCCAGCCAAAAGGCGAGTTCCAGCCCTAGCCGCCAACCGTCCAAAGCCGCCGTTTTCACCAAAAAAGGAAACAAAATAGACGCCCCTACGAGCAGTAAGGTTACTTCCGTATTAATCTCGCCAAAGAGTGAACGCCCCCAGCGGAAAAATAAAAATACGCCCAGCAGATAAAGTAACAGACTCGGTAAACGGTACGCCAACAGCCAATACTCACTCTGCTCAGGAATGGTACTCAGGATAGCCAACGGCAGATAGCCCAACGACTCGGTAGCGTGCATACTGGCCCAAATGGTATGCAGCTCCGCACCGGGCCAGATGGTGACGTAATCTAACCCGACTACCAACTGCGCTAACGCCAGAAAAGCCATTGCCCAGCAAAAAAAACGGTAACGAGCAGATCGTCCGTTGGAGTCCGTCGTAGCGGGGATGGGTTGTTTCTTTTTGTTTTTTTTCATTGTCTATAACGGTGATTCGCCGGGAGCTAAGGTCGTAAAATCCGCAGTTTTGCGCTGAGTACTTGCACTTTTGCGCTAAGCAAGCTATTTTAACCTTTCCTTACAACGAAATGATAGCTATTTCGTTCTAAAAATCAAACGACATTTATCATGCGCTATACTGCTCTACTTTCTTTATTGTTCCTCTTCTTCGCTTGTCAACCAACGGAGAGCGAAACGCCGAACGCGAATAAGGACGTATCCATTGATACCGAGGCGGGACCAGCTTGGGAGAAAGACCAACTCCGACTGATTCCCCTGCGCGCCACCGAAGATTTTGTTACCCAAAACGCCGCCGTAGCTCAATACGAGGTACTCGCGGACGCGCTCCAAAACGAGCGTTTCCGTATTTCGGAGAAGAAGCCTTTTGGTCGCTTCGATGATGCACAAGCCGTGAATACCCTAACCGTACAAAACAAGACGGAAGCCGCTATTTTCCTCATGGCCGGTGACATTGTTCAGGGTGGCAATCAAGATCGCGTCATCGGTGAAGACCGGGTCATCGCGGCGCGGAGTATTGAGGATGTTCCCGTTTTTTGCGTTGAAAGAGGCCGCTGGAACTACCAAGGCGATCAAGCGCTCAACGAAAGTGACAAAAAAGTTTTTGCTTTTCGGGGATACTACAACGTAGCTTCGCGTCAGGTGCGCCAATCCGTAGCGAGCGGTAGCCAACAGAGCGTATGGCAAGAGGTATCCGAACTGACCATTCAACACGATACGCAGTCCTCGACCAGTGCCTACGCCGGGCTAGAGGGCAACGACGAGTTCGTACGCCAACGTACGGATTACGAGCGCTTCTTTGCGGATAAATTGAAGGATAACGAAGACATTATCGGCTTCATCGCCCTTAGTGGTGACCAGATTTTGGGTGCTGACGTTTTCGGTCACCCGGAACTACTGAACAAGCAGTTTCCGGCCCTGCTGAGCAGTTACGCAACGGATGCCATCAGCCTCGGTAATGACCAGTCGCTGAATAAACGTTCCCTGGATGCGTTCACGCGGCAGCTAGAACGTACCATTGCAGAAGGAAGTGAGCGGGTGCCTTTCGTTCACCTTGCGGAATTGCCGTAGCTCATTACTGTTTACCACTAAGCTTTCGCAGTTGCACGTATAATACTGCTCCCAAAAGGTAAGCCAAGCCGTCCCAGGGGTCGGCGATAAAACGGGGATCGTAGTGAGGAATGATGACTTCAAAAACAACGAAAAGGAGTACCACAAAGGTGACGATTTCCCACCGAGTCAGGGCGCAGTTGCGATTTGTCCCCCTATAACTGAAGATTTTGAATAACCGTATCCCAGCGTTTTGACAGGACTGCTGCCCGCAAAAAATACATTTTCTCCACATTATCATCATACCAAAAGGTAGCTGAATTTTTAAATCTTAAGTTAATCACTCGGCGGATGGCTGATTCGACTATTCCGCTACCGCACATCAGGCCAAGTTGCTTAAAATCAGGATATTGCATTCGCTTGACGTGGGTGTCCAAATAGGTGATACACCGACGAACGGTATCGTTTTGCCGCTTAAAAATAGCCTTGCACAGCTCCACAATTTTGTTACTTTGTCCGTTCCATAACCAATGCTCAAATTGATGTTTTAGTTTTCGCTTTTCGGGTGCGGTCTTGCGTGTCCCTAAGTTATCTATCAATTTATGGACATATTGGCTGCTATGCCACACATCCAATGTTTCGGTGATTCGATCTTCGCTTACGCCTAATTGGACGAGTATTGGTCGCAGATTATTCCATATCCAAGGCGCGCCATCGCCTACTATTTGTACTCGCTTGGCTTGCTGGATGCCCAAGCGCTGTAAATAAGTCCCCAGTAACCCAAATAGATCTTGCTGGTTAAAGCGAGTTCCATAAATGGGCAACTCCTTACGATCTACTCGGCCTAGTTCATTGATGATGTCGATGACAAAAAGCTTAGGTTCACGCCAAGGCGTTTCGTAGCAAGCATGGCCTGCTTTGTTCAAATGGCCCGTGTACTCCCGCGTACGAGTTCGACCGCCGTCTACACCAATAACAACGGTTTTATCGGCTACACTTTCATTGGAATCCAGGCTGAGCTTGGCCTCCCCAACCGCCTGGCATTTAGCGGCTAACTGCTGACTTAGTTTTTGAGTACTACTGACGCAAATAGCTGTTCCAAACTTACTAAGTATTTGACAACCAGACTCAAAGGAAGGTGCAATGGCCGTGCAAAACCCTACTTGGTCATAGAGCTTAGGACTTGCCCCTCCGATTAGATTCCAGTGACGGGCCAGTAAATGACGCTCGTCAGTACAACCATCAGGAGGCTGTTTAACATACGGACTTGGTACTTTCACCGTCCGACCGGTGGCTATGCGAATCGACAAACTGCGTTTAGTGATCTTTCGACTACCCTGCCTACTGGACTCCTCCTTCAAGCCGTCAAAAACTTGCTCGGCTGATTGGGTCAGTAACTCTTCGCAAACCTTATTATGCAGGTCTTTTAAACGGGCTTGCAGCCCTTGTTCAAAGCCTAGCAAATCACCATCAACGAGTTGGTCGTTCCAATTTTTTAGTTCAGACAATACCTCATTGTCAAAGAACTCTTGTATTTTTGATCGGGTAGCGAGGGTCGGCACTTTTTTTGATTAAGCACCTTTAATATGCTAATTCCCTCGCTATTTTTTTAATCTAAGTGCTGGGGACAAATCGCAACTGCGCCC
>JBCDIR010000468.1:0-3617 GCA_038748735.1 Bacteroidota bacterium
CAGGTAAATAATTACGTTTTTCAACGACTATTATTCAAAACTATTAATCACCTATCGCCCGAACGGCGCGTCTTGCGGATTTTGCGAAAAGCAAAATTCGCAAGACAAGTTGTTCGCGCAGGACTGTTAATCACCACCAAACTATGAAAAAGCTCAATGGCCTCGCACCCCTCCTGTTGCTCAGTATGCTCTTTTTATTCGCCAGCGCGGACGCCAGCGCCCAAACCCTCCTCACCCAAACCATCAAAGGCACCATCGTCGACGGGGCGTCGGAAGAACCGGTGGTGGCGGCCAATATCCTACTGCTGCATACCGACCCCGTGCTCGGCGCGGCGACGGAATACGACGGTAGTTTCCGAATCGAAAACGTACCAGTGGGACGTTATACCGTCCGTATCAGCTGCCTCGGTTACGACGAAGCCTACATCAACGAACTGGAAGTGGGCGCGGGTAAAGAGGTCGTACTGAACCTCAAACTGCAGGAATCCCTCGTCAAGCTCGAAGACGTCGTTGTGACGGGCAAGCGGCTAGACGGTACGCCGAACAACGATCTGGCGAGCGTCTCGGCCCGCTCCTTTAGCGTGGAGCAGACCAAGCGCTACGCCGCGGCCATCAACGACCCGGCGCGGATGGCGCTGTCCTTTGCGGGCGTCAGTACCAACGATGACGAGAGTAACGAAATCGTTATCCGGGGCAATAGTCCACGCGGGCTGCTGTGGCGCATGGAGGGCGTAGAAATTCCCAACCCCAACCACTTTGCGGAGCAGGGGGCATCGGGCGGCGGCATCAGTGCGCTGAGTGTAAACGTGCTGGCCAATAGCGACTTTCTGGTCAGTGCCTTCCCGGCGGAATACGGCAACGCACTCTCGGGCGTTTTTGACCTCAAACTGCGCAACGGCAATAACGAAAAACGTGAATACGCCATCCAGGCCGGAGTGATGGGTCTCGACGCAGCTGCCGAAGGGCCGATCGGACCGAAAGGCGGGGCCAGCTACCTGCTCAACTACCGCTATTCGACGCTGACTTTGCTCGAAGGCTTGGGCTTACTGAACATTTCAGACGGGGTGGTCACCTTTCAGGATGCCGCTTTTAAGGTCCACGTTCCCACCAAAAATAACGGCTACCTCTCCGTTTGGGGCATGGGCGGTCTCAGCTCCGAGAATACGGACACGCCTTTTGACGATTTTCGTTACTTCTCCAATCGGGGCGTGGTCGGCCTGAACTACCGGACGTACTTCAAAAAGAATGACTATCTCGAAACGATCCTCAGCTACGGTATCGGTTCCGTGGGCGACGATTACCTCAACAAGCTGAATAACTATACCGATTTTGAAGAGTTCACCGAAAGGGCGCTACGCGTCAGTTTACTGTACAACCGCAAGATCAATGCGCGCAACACCTTCCGCGCCGGTGTCATCGGCAGCCGCCTGGATTACGACTTTTTGGAATGGTACAAACTACCCGAAGAGGCCGAGCGTGTCACGGAAGTACTAGAAGATGGTAATACGGAAACGGTCCAGGCGTACGCCCAACTCAAACACCGCTTCGGTACGCGGCTCAACGTCAACGTGGGTCTCCACGCTACCCACTTGGCCATTGGGGACCAAACCACTATTGAACCCCGCGTCGGGATGCGCTGGAACTACCGCGACGGCCACGTCATCAGTGCCGGGGCGGGTCTCCACAGCCGCATGGACCCCCTGCCCATTTACTTCGCCCGCGTCATCGCAGCGGACGGCACTTTCTCCCAAGCCAACCGTAATTTGGAACTGCCCAAAGCCGCCCACGCCGTCCTCGGTTACGAGTGGCGCTTCCAACCCGAATGGCGCTTCCAAACGGAAGTGTATTACCAGCATTTATACGATGTACCCATCGCTAGTCCCGGCGTGCAGGGGGACTTTGGCGGCTCTATTTCCGCCATCAATTTCAATAGCGGCTACGTTACGGACAGCCTCTTCAGCGACGGCACCGGACGCAATTACGGCCTGGAAATGACCGTCGAGCGTTTCTTCACGGGCGGCTGGTACGCCCTCAGTACCGTCTCGCTCTACCAAAGTAAATACACCGCCCGCGACGGCATCGAACGCAATACGCGTTACAACGGCAATTACGTGGCCAACGTGCTAGCGGGCAAGGAGTGGGTAGTCGGTAAACGACAAGTCAATAAAATAGGGGTCAATATCCGTTACAGCCTGGCCGGGGGCAACCGCCAAGCGCCCATCGACCTGGGTGCCTCCCGCAATAGCGGCTTCACCGTCCGCGATTACAGTCGAGCGTTTGAGGAGCAACTGCCGTTCTACATGCGGGCCGATGTGCGTCTGTCCTATCGTATCAACGGTAAGCGCGGTACGACTTCGGTCATCTCGCTAGACGTGCAAAACGTGACGAATCGTCGTAATATCTGGCGAACGTTCTACTCGGCTAATACTAACAATATTTTTGAGGTGACCCAACTGGGGCTGATTCCGATTTTGAATTATCGACTGGAGTTTTAGATTCATTCGGGTATTGCTAATGGAGGGTATCCCCCCATTACTACCACCTCATGTTACAACCCATAAGGTGCAGAAAACCAAATACTTGCGCGCAAATCACTCCGCTTTTAAAGTGAGTGTGTAATGAAAATGTAATGACCACCTAGTACACTGATTTTTCTGATCATTTAGCTAGTTTTTCTTGAAGTCTTACTTTGTCTAATGGACGGTGGTATTCCGCTCACAAAACATTAGACCGTATGTATAGGCTACAATTAATCCTCTTAGTACTAGTTGGTATTGGTTGTCAAAATAAGGGTATTCCCGAAGCGTCAACAGCTGACTTAACCAGTGAAAACGTTCCTACGTGGGCGAAGGAAGCCATCTGGTACGAGATTGGAGTGGAGCGCTTCAGGAACGGAGACCCTACGAATGACCCAAGCGCACAGGATATCATCGGCGCCTACCCTAGCTTCGTGCCGGATGAATGGGCGGTGACGCCGTGGACGCAGGATTGGTACGAAGAGGATGATTACTTTGCTAATTTCAACGATCAATTGGATTATTATGGTAATAAAATTGAACGGTTCGTAGACAAAGCACAACTCCGCCGGTACGGTGGTGACCTACAAGGGGTACTGGATAAGGTAGACTATCTTGAGTCCCTCGGCATTACGGCTATTTATTTTCGTCCGTTGAATGACGCCCCTTCCCTCCATAAGTACGACGCCCGTAATTGGAGACACATCGACGTTAATTTTGGGCCCGACCCCTCAGGAGACAAAGCCCTCATTGCGTCAGAAGTACCGGATGACCCGAGTACGTGGAAGTTTACCGCAGTCGATAAACTGTTTCTCAAAGTTTTGGAGGTGTTTCACGACCGCGGCATAAAAGTCATCATAGATTATTCGTGGAACCATACGGGACAGATGTTCTGGGCCTGGCAGGATGTTCTGGAAAAGCAGGAAAAGTCCAAGTATAAAGATTGGTACTGGATAGCGCAATTCGACGATCCTACCACTTCCGAAAACGAATTCAAATACCACGGCTGGGAAGGTGTGCCCGACCTGCCCGAGATCAAGGAAACGCAGGCACAGGATTTATCCGTAAGCCTAACTGCCTTTGAGGGTAATATTTACAGTC
>JBCDIR010000469.1:0-3606 GCA_038748735.1 Bacteroidota bacterium
CACTGTTTGGGCAACGTCAGCCGCTCATCGCCATGATTCACGTGCCGGCGCTGCCGGGTACGCCCACTTATGCTGGGGACTTCTCAGCCGTGATTAAGCAGGTACGCGCGGAGGCCCTGCTGCTGGCCGAGGCGGGCGTTGACGGCTTATTATTGGAAAATATGCACGACACCCCGTACTTGGCGCGAGAGGTCGGACCGGAAATAGTAGCGGGCATGACGGCGGCGGCCCTAGCGGTGAAATCCGTCGCTCCGCACCTGCCTTGCGGCGTACAGATTTTGGCGGGGGCTAATCCTGCTGCCCTAGCCGTAGCGCTAGCGGCGGATTTGCAATTTATCCGGGCGGAGGGTTTCGTTTTTGGACACTTGGCCGACGAAGGTTGGCTCAACAGTGATGCCGGGCAGCTCCTCCGCTACCGTAAAAGTATGGGTGCGGAACACATTGCTATCTACACTGACATTAAGAAAAAACACAGCGCCCACCAATTGACTGTCGACGTGAGCTTGGCCGAAACAGCCCGGGCCGCCACCTTTTTTCGCACCGATGGCCTAATCGTGACGGGAACGGCTACGGGCGAGCAAGTGAGTCAGGAGGACCTGCGTGCCGTCCGCGCCGCTTGCCCGGATGTACCACTTTTGATTGGTTCGGGCATCACGGTACACAATAGTAAAGATTATCATGCGTTAGCAAATGGGTTTATCGTAGGTTCTGCCCTCAAATACGACGGTTACTGGGCCAACGCCATTGACCCCAACCGGGTGCGTGCCCTCGTAGCCGCCTTTCGTTAGCAATTACTATACAACTCCCAACGGTCCTTTGGATTTCATGGCGTAAACGCTATTTTGTGAAGCTTCTCCTTCGCCAGATAGAGCTTTGTCGCCAATCAAAACATTACTATGCAGAAAACAATTACCCTTTTTTTAGGCGTATTACCGCTTTTCTTAGTTGCTCAACCGGAAACCTTTAATTGGTACTTCGGCAATGAGCGTGGTCTCAATTTCAGCTCGGGAAGCCCCGTGCCACTGACCGACGGCGTGATGAATACGCCGGAAGGTTGTGCGAGCTTCAGCGACGCAAATGGGAACCTACTGTTTTACACCAACGGCGGCGGACGTGACCCCATTGCTAGTGGTGGCCAACCCACGGGTAGGATTTGGAACCGCAACCACGAGGTGATGTACGATATGGGAAACACGGAGGGGGGCGGCCTGAGTGCTCGGCAGTCCTCCATTGTCATTCCCAAGCCGGGTGATGCTAATAATTACCTGCTTTTCACGATGGAAGAAGTAGAGTTCAACTTGGGCGGTCCCGTCATCGGGCAACCGCAGGGTAGAGGGCTGTCGCTATTTGAAATAGACATGGATTTGAACGGGGGACTGGGCGAAGTTGTGGTAGCGGACGAACGGATCTACGTGCCGGCTTACGAAGCGCTGAGCGCTACCGTTCACGGTAATGAGGACGCCTACTGGATCATCATTTTTGAAGCCAACGAAAACGTTAATCAATTGGTCAGTATATTCGTCGACGGGCAGGGCATTGGCTTCGAGGACTTTAACCCGCAGATTGTCGACTTTCTGACTCCGCTCGAAGGAATGTTGAAGGTGTCACCGGCGGGAAACTGGGTGGCCGTCTACGATTATATCTTTAGTTTTGACAATGAAACGGGTGATTTTAGTGGCGTACCGGACTTTACCATTACGGGTATGGAAGACGGAAGTTTTAGCCCCGACAGTCGATATTATTATTACTGGAAAAATACGGGTAGTAATAAGCTATTGGCCCGCATTGACCTGGAGAGCGATAATGTGGAAGAC
Source organism: Bacteroidota bacterium (assembly GCA_038748735.1). Taxonomy (GTDB): domain Bacteria; phylum Bacteroidota; class Bacteroidia; order Chitinophagales; family Saprospiraceae; genus Lewinella. The sequence continues at coordinate 1,815 of JBCDIR010000469.1, forward strand.
TCGGAAGAAATTTTGCTTACTTTACCCGGCGCAGCGGCAACGGGGCAATTTCAACTGGCGAGTAACGGCAATATTTATTTCGTTCACAACGGCTTCGGCACCAGCGCACTAGAATATTACCTAGGCGAAATCGTCTGCCCCAACAGCAGCACCCCTTCGGTCACGGAAGTAGTGTTCACTTACGACCATCCGGTGGAGAACGTAGCCATCAACGAATATTATGGCTTGCCCAACTTTCCAGATCACCTCTTCCGCTCACCCGACCCAGCACTCAGTACCGAGACGTTGCGGCTTTGTCCCGACCAGCTGCTCACGCTGCGGCCCAGAGTTGAAGGCGTGAGCTACGCGTGGAGCGACGGCTCTACGGCGGACTCGCTCGTAATTTCGGCCATCGGTACGTACAGCGTATCCATAACGGATGCTTGTGGCGAAGTGATAGTCGATGAGAAAGAGGTGTTGGAACGGGACCTGCCAGTAGTGGTATTGGATAGCCTTCCCCCCGCCCAACTCTGCGTCGGGGAGAGCTTCGACTTGACGGTGCTACCGGAGCGCTTTGAGACGATTCTTTGGTCAACGGGGGACACAACGGAAACGATCACGGTCACCGAGACGGGTAACTACACGGTCACCATGACCAACGTCTGTGGCAGCACTAGTGAAGAAATCGCCATTGAGTTTTTGGGCGTACCCGCACTGACTCTGACGACGGAACCCTCGGGAGGTATTTGTCCTGGCGAAACGGCACAGCTCATGGCCAGTGCAATGGATGCGGTTACGTTAAGCTGGAATACTGGTGAGACCACGTCGGACATTATCGTCACGGAACCCGGCACTTACAGCGTGACGGCAGATAACGGCTGCTTCAGCGCCAGTGACTCCACTGAGCTTAACGTTTTGCCCCTGCCGACCGTAGGAATAACTGCGGATTTTCCGACGGATTCTCTCTGCCTAGGCGAGGAAGAACTGTTACTCACAGCGACGACCACCAACGCGGATGAGGTATCCTGGTCTCGAATGGAGTCCGATGTCATCCTCTTTTTAAGTGCAGAGGAGGCTATATCCGTCGTGGAAAACGCTACTTACACCGTTGCGGCGAGTAATGCCTGTGGCTCGGTGACTTCCGATATTGTGGTTGATGTCTTCAGCGACTGTGCGGAAGACTGTGAACTGAGTATTCCGGAAATTTTTTCGCCGAATAACGACGGGCGCAATGATCGCTTCGGGGCTTTTACCAACTGTACGCCGCTAGATTATCAGTTGGTGGTGTACTCTCGCTGGGGTAAAGAAGTCTTCACAACGAGTAACCCGACAGAATTTTGGCTGGGTGAGTTTTCGGGTTCGGCAGCGCCGTCGGATGCGTATTTGTACCAATTGCAGTACCGTTTTTCACCAGTAGAAACGCTGGTCACCAAGCGCGGTAGTTTAACCCTCGTACGGTAAACGAATAGCGGCGGTGCAATTACTTGCATCGCCGCCCGTTTTGTGTCACATAGTGAATCTTACTCAGTTAGTAAGTACCGAGTTCCATTCCTCGGCTGTTCATGGGATTATGTCGATTACCGTTCGATAAAATGGGTACGGACCGACACGTGTTACTCATAGGGATTGCTTCAATGTGAGGTTTAGACGTTATCTTTGGCGAAAGTCACTCTACAAGCACTAGTATATGCAGGTCACCCTGTTAGGAACGGGCACTTCGCAGGGCATTCCGGTCATTGGTTGCCACTGTGCCGTTTGCACTTCTGAGGATGTTCGCAACCGTCGCTTGCGGGTATCAGTGGCTATTCGGCAC
>JBCDIR010000470.1:0-3598 GCA_038748735.1 Bacteroidota bacterium
AATCGGAAAAAATAGCGTCCCCGACGATGAATGCCGGGATTAAAATCCTTGAAATAAATCGAGTGACCTATAAAATCGTTATGTTTATGGTCGTAAAGCAAATGCCGATGAGTACCGTAGAAATCAGAGCCGAGATACAGTCTTACTTGGAGCGAGTCCAGGATGAAAGCTTTTTGAAAGTAGTTCATTCGATGTTGGGCACCTATGTACAAGAGCAGGAAGACCCGATTATTGGCTATGATGTAGAAGGCAATCCCAAGCGTGCCAGCGTTATGAAACGCGTGTACGCCGAAGAAATCAGAGCAGCAAGGGAAGAAGGCGCTTTCATCACCCTTGAAGATTTAGAAAAAGAAATGGAGACATGGTAAAAAAGTACCGTGTTGTACTGCTTCCGCAAGCAGTTAAAAGTCTCAAACAAATATGAAGCAGTTTGTAGCCCTTCTCACCCTCGTTTTTATCTTCAGCACCTGTAAAGACGACCCCGCTGGCCCTACCGATCCGTTGGGAACGGATAGCGACCTCCCCTCTGTAGAAGTAAGCACTACCGTCAGTATCGAAAACGAACCGAAAGTACCGGGTCAACTGCGCATCTACGAAGGGGGCGAAGAGACGTTTGCGAGCACCATCGGCATCGAATACCGCGGCTCCACGTCCTACCGACTGAGTGATAAGAAATCCTTCGGGGTCGAAACCTGGGATGAGGACAACAACGACATCGACCGCTCTATTCTGGGGTTTCCCGAGGAGGAGGATTGGATACTACAAGGACACGTCTTCCGGGCCAGTGAGGGGATTCTCTTCGACCCTACTCTACTGCGTCACCACATTGGCTACGAGCTGTACCGCGCCATGGGCAACTACGCTAGCCGGAGTCAGTTTGTGGAACTGTCCGTCAACGGAGACTTTGTGGGCACTTATCTGCTCATGGAAAAATTGAAACGGGACAAAAACCGTATTGATATTGCCCGCCTAAATCCTTCCGAAACTACGGGAGAAGACGTCACGGGAGGCTACATTCTCAAAATCGACAAAACCTCCGGCGGGGACGTGGCCCCCAACCAGCCACTCGAGTACTATGACAACAACTGGGCCGACGACGCCCGCTACAACGAAGACATTAGCTTCCGCTCGGCCTACGGCGTGAACGGAGACTCGCTCACTTTCGAGCCGTTCGGAGAGCCGTACCACGAAAACCAGTACTTGGAAACTTACTTCCTGTACGAATACCCACGCGCGGACCGCATGGTGTCCGAGCAAAAGCAGTATATCCAGGACTACGTACACGCCTTTGAGACAGCGCTGCTTACTGACGACCTGACGGCCACAACCCGCACTTATACGGATTACCTTGACCTAGCCAGTTTTGCCGATCACTTTTTGCTCAACGAGCTGGTCGGGAACGTCGATGCGTACCGCTTGAGTACCTACTTGGTAAAGGATAAAGGCGAAAAATTGCGGATGGGTCCGGTTTGGGATTTAAATATTGGCTACAACGGTCAAAACCTTATCCCTCGCGACGAGTGGATCGTGAACTATAACGAGTACGCTCCCAACGACCCCTGGCTAGTCCCCTTCTGGTGGAAACGCTTACTATCCGACCCCATTTTTATTGACTTGCTGAAGCAACGCTGGAACGAATTGCGCATTGGTGCCCTCCGCACCCAAGCGGTAGAAGACCTCGTACGCGAAACGTCCGACTACTTGATCGACAATGGCGCAATCGAACGTAACTACGAGCGCTGGTTCGGTCTCACGGTGGATTACCCAACCGAAATCAACGCCATGGTTGACTATCTACGGGAGCGTTTAGTATGGATGGACGGAGCAATTGAAGGGATGTAGCTGACCAACATTAACCTTCTAAGGTGACCGTATCGGAGGGTGATACCAAACAGTTCATCCTAGTCTCCCACTCCGGCACAAAATCCCGGATAAAAGTAAACAGTAAGGCCCGGTATTCCGCTGGCCGCGTAAAGACGTTATTGCCGTGTTTCGCCCCCCAGTCCAGTGGATGATAGCGGTGACTGGTTTCCGGTAGCGCTGCCGCAATATTAGCCGATTGGTAAGGCGCCGTTTCGACATCACTGTCCGAATGTAAGATGAGGGTCGGTTCTTTTACCTTGGGTGCTTGTTCGACCACACTGGCCGCGTAGGCATCCTCGCCAATGCGCCAACTGACAATGGCCCAGACCGGGGCTTTGAACCAACTGATGATCGGACCGTATTGCTCGATGGCCCGCTCGAAGACCGCCGTTTCCCAGTCCTGGAAAGCGGATTCGGCAATGATAAAAGCAACGTCTTCGTCCGTAGCGCCCGCGTGTAGCACCGTTGCACCGCCCCAGCTCTCGCCCATCCAACCAATGGCCGAACGATCCAGGTCACTGCGGTCCATTAGCCACTGCGTAACGCTCAGCAGGTCCTTCCCTTCTCGAATACCGCCCGTAGTGTGTACGCCTCCGCTCTCGCCGTGGGCGCGGTGATCGTAGACCACTATATCGCAACCACAGTCGTAAAACAAGGGAGCGTACTTCATCATGCTCAGGCGGGTACTGCCGTAGCCGTGAGCAATGACGACCGCACAACGCGAGGTATCCTGGGGGAAGTACGAACCCACTATCTTGATCCCGTCCGCTTGCGAGCTGACCTCAAACGCCTCTGCCTCGGCGGGCAGCTTGGTCCGAAAGGTATCAATGTCGATACCCGCACGGGTAAACATTAGTTCTTTGACTTTGGCGTTCGTTCGGCGGGCGGGATACACCACCAAAGAAGATAAGTACCAAGATAGGCCGAGGTAAACCAAGCCCAGCAAAAGGAGAAGATAAAGTAAACGCTTCATTGGGCAAAGATAATTACTACTGCACTTCTTTCATCGCCCAGTATTCTTCGTTGACCGTAGCGTGGAAGAGAAAGTAGAAGATTTGTTGATCTAAATTATTGAAATCGAAAGTCTCCTCTTCCGTCAATAGCATTTCCTGGCGAATATCCTGGGTGATCGTTTTATACTCCAAATAGTCGGAACGGAAACGCTCAATAAGTGCGGTTTGCGCTCCCAGGCGTGCCAAGTACTCGAAGAAGGCTTCGTTGGTATTGAAACACCAGTAATTGACAATTTCCTTGGTTTCTTCTTTTTGGAACCCACATTTTTTAGTCATAAAGGGCAGGGCCGCTATCTCCTCGGAATAACTACTCAGGCGATACTTGCCGTTGTAGGGCAAAATATGCTGAAAAGGTTCGTTATTGAGAAAGTCGAGCTTCATACGTAGCGCGTGTTGTTCGTACACGTACGCTATGCTACGGTCATTGTAGCCTTTGCGGAGTTCCTCGTCAAAAGCAGTCTTTAACGCAAGTACTGTGGCAGTGACTTCGGACGGAAAATACTGATCTAGCAAAGTAGTCGTTGGTTCAGTTGGAGGGGCCAAAGTGGTGGTCGAAGCCGTAGCTGTCTCACCGACAGCAGACTGCGATGGCTGGTCCTGCGCACAGCTAAAACACCAGCAGTAGGTCAATAACAAAATGGAAATGGATAACAATCGCATGGTAAGTTCTTTAGTGTATTTTAAACTTGTTCTGCAAGTCTATTTTGCACGCTCAAATAGAC
>JBCDIR010000471.1:0-3583 GCA_038748735.1 Bacteroidota bacterium
CGCTTTCCGGGCAGAACCTCTTAAAAAATATTGGTGCGGACTCCTTACTCGGCACCACTGATTTAGGGAACTCTAGCCCTACGGCGTTCACCGCCTTAAATGACAACCAATTTGTTTTCCAAGGATTTGTCTCCCCGCTGGAAACGGGTAACCTGCACGTGAGCGACGGTACCGAAGTTGGTACGCAAAAATTGGGCGATGTCCAGGCTGAGGGGCAAATGATCCGCTTTCGAGACCGAGTATATTTTGCCGGTACGGGCTTCCAAGATGGGCGCGCCTTGCTTGGCCTTTGGGCCACCGATGGCACCGTCGAGGGGACGGAAGTAGTCTTTGAAAGTAGTGTCACTACCGACAGCGTTCCTCTTGAACCTGCCAACTTTTTCGTCCTGGATACCTTCCTTATTTTCTCCGGCCTTACGGCTACGCACGGAACGGAATTATGGCGTACCGACGGTACCGCGGCAGGGACTGAATTGATCATGGATATCAGCCCCGGAATTGGTAGCGGTTTTCGCGGAAGAGAGCCAGCCGTGATCGACTCGATCTTTTATTTCACCGCTTCTACTCCCGATACTGGCGAGGAGCCTTGGCGTACTGACGGTACGGAGGCAGGCACTTGGCGAATCGCTGATCTGAGCCCAGGCCCGGTCAATAGCGGCGCGGCTGATTATACTGGCAGCGGCGGCTACATCTATTTTTCCGCCTTAGTACCTGGTTCGGGGCGAGAGGTGCGCCGAATGACTGCTGCGCAAGGAAGCCCAGTTGAACTGATCGGTGAAAATGGAGGCTCCACGGATAGTAGCAACCCTCGCTATTTTGTTGATGCAGACGGCACCTTGTTTTGGGTCGCCAAGTCAGCTGGTTCGGATGGTTTTGAGCTGCGGAGTTATGATCACGTCGGGGAGCCCACGGTAATCGAACCGACAGAAATATTCCCGCAAATCCTCAAACCTTTCGGCGACGGTCAGGTCGTGTTCAAGGGCCGGGATAGTGGCGGTCGGGAGTTATGGATTTCCGACGGCACAACGGTCGGTACCCGTCGAATTACGGACCTTTACCCCGGTGAAGGAGATGGTGTTTTCACCAACGTAAGCGCTGAGAGCTTCCACGTCTACCAAGACTCTCTGGTTTTCTACGCTGGTTCCGACGGAGTGGCCGCTGACGGGGAGTTCGTCTACGAACTGTTCGTTACTGATGGTACCGAGGAAGGTACCCGCTTGATTGCCGATCAAGCACCCGGCACCGCAGGGACCAATCCGGGGAACTTCTTTACCTTCAAAGACCGGGTTTACTTCGCAGCTTCCGACCCGGTGGTTGGCCGTGAACCTTTCTACTTAGGGCCGGAGGATTTACTCGTTAGTCTGCGAGAACCCGCTCCGAAGGGTCTGCAACTAATAGCCAAGCCTTACCCAAATCCGTTGCGAGCAGGAGAACGATTTCAGCTTGAATTATCGCTGGAGCAGCGCACGAAACTGATCGCAGGATTATACGATATTCGCGGGGCCTTAGTGCAGGAGTTTCCCTTACCAGCTAACGGATTGCGGGCTGGTACGCATACGATTCCCTTGACCCTGCCTGATGGGGCAGCTTCCGGGACATATTTGTTGCGCTTGGCTAATGCTACGGGAGCGATAACGCTAAAGTTGATGGTAAGAGAGTAATAGTAGGTCTTCTTTTAATGGTACGGGCCGCAATACTTCTCTATCTTACCACTTTGCAACCCGTACCATTACCATGAGACTACTACTTACCTGCTGTTTATTGTTCTGCCTGCTTGGCGGTGAAGCTACTGCTCAATCCACCGTAGACTCCCTTTACCACGGGCTTGAATTCCGCAATATCGGCCCTTTCCGTGGCGGGCGCAGTAATGCCGTGACCGGCGTGAAGGGGCATCCACTACGTTACTACTTTGGCAGTACCGGAGGAGGCGTTTGGCGTACCGACGACGCCGGAGAAAGCTGGCGCAATATCTCAGATGGCTTTTTCAACACCGGTTCCATTGGGGCAATTGCCGTAGCACCCAGCGATCCTAATGTGATCTACGTCGGTACGGGAGAGCACGCTGCCCGTGGGGTAATGACCTCGGCGGGAGACGGGATGTATAAATCTACCGATGCCGGTAAAACCTGGATACATCTTGGCTTGGAGGATAGCCGTCACATTGCCGAAATTCGGGTACATGCTACCAATCCGGACTTGGTGTACGTGGCAGTACAAGGCGCTGTTCACGGTGATAGCGAAACACGCGGTGTGTACCGAAGCACGGACGGTGGCGACAACTGGATGCGCGTTCTTTTCGTAGATGCAACCACTGGGGCCGCCGACCTGAGTATGGACCCCACCAACCCCAGAATTCTTTACGCGGGAATGTGGGACCACCGCCGCTACCCCTGGACGGTTCGTAGTGGTGGCCCCGGAAGTGGGCTGTACAAAAGCATCGACGGAGGTGACAACTGGACTAAGCTCACCGAAGGCCTTCCCGATACTTTGGGCAAAGTGGCCATTGACGTAAGTCCGGCGAACCCCGAACGAGTGTTCGCCAATATTGAGGCAAAAGGAGAAAAAGGAGGTGTGTACCGCTCTGATGATGGAGGGAAAACCTGGAAGCAAACCAGCAAAGACCGGGTAACGGTAGCCCGCGCTTGGTACTACATCGAGATTTTTGCCGATCCACAAAACCCAGATGTCGTTTACGTACTCAACGCACCGATGCTACGCTCCATCAATGGTGGTGCAAGTTTCACTCCAATCTCAAACCCACATGGTGATCAACACGACCTCTGGATCAACCCTGATAACCCGCAAAACATCATCCTCGGTAATGATGGTGGGGCTACCGTTACCTTTAACGGCGGAATAACCTGGTCTACCCAGCAAAACCAACCAACGGCTCAGTTTTATCGAGTTATTACCGATAATCAATTTCCCTACCACGTGTATGGCGGCCAGCAGGACAATTCCGCAGTCGACATCGTAAGTCGCACCCGGGGAAGTTCCATTGGTTGGAAAGACTGGAAATCTACCGCAGGTGGAGAAAGTGCTTTTCATGCCTTCGACCCCGATAATCCGCGCTACGTTTTCGGGGGCAGCTACCAGGGTAATATTTCCGTGTACGACAACAAAACGGATACCGACCGCGATGTCATGGCCTACCCAGTTGCCGGCTTGGGTACTTTGGCTAAGGAAATGAAATACCGCTTCAACTGGAACGCCCCCATCGTTGCTCAACCGCAAGACCCCAGCGTCATCTATCACGGGGGAAACGTAGTGTTGAAATCCACCAATCTTGGTGATAGCTGGACGGTCATTAGCCCGGACCTCACCCGCAATGACACGACTAAGCAGTTAGAAGGTGGTTACCCCTTCACGAATGAGGGCGCAGGGGGAGAAAACTACAATACCATCACTTACCTGGCAGCCTCCCCCCATCAAGCGGGTGCACTCTGGGTGGGTACGGATGATGGTAAAGTATGGTACACTGCAAATGAAGGCGGGGAGTGGAACGACGTTACCCCCAACGGGATGGGTGAAAAACTAGTTAACGCCATCGACGTGTCGCCACACACGCCCGGTACTGCGTACC
>JBCDIR010000472.1:0-3577 GCA_038748735.1 Bacteroidota bacterium
GTGAATACATCGACGAGAAAAGTGGCGTTTCGGCCCGCTTGACCATCGCGGGTTACGAAAACTTAGTGAGTACCGCCGAGCGCCGTTCACTCATCAACGGAGATAAGCAGACGACCGCTCGCTTGACGGATTTCTGGGGTGTTGTTCCGGCCATTACTGGCAAGGTCGAACTGGTTTACGAAGGGGAACAAGAAGGCTCTTACTCCGTAGCGATGAGTCTACTCGGAAAAGCCATCAAATCGGCTTTTGTCGATCATTTTTCTAACCCAGAAGAATTGCGCAAAGGCGTAGAGCGTGACCCCTACGGTACTGTCCGTACGTGGTTCGGCGCGGGCAACACCATTGATCTTCTCAACGATTGCAGCGATGCTGATTACCGCAAGGCACTTGACGAGGTAGCAGGACTACGCAAATTGGTCAACAAAACCCTCCCGGATCTCAGTACGGCGGAAACCTACCTTTATATGGAGTTGGTTTTGCACGGTCTGGCCGAGTTCAACGTGCTCAACAAAGACGTACTAGAATCCAGCATGAATTTCCGCGATTTACTTGCTAATATGCTCGACGAAGACGATCTGTTTGATGGCTTCGGGGATAATTGATGCGAATTGAGCGCTAAGTATGAGGCATTAGGCCAAACACGACGGGACTAACACTTGTTAGTTTGGCACACTATCTTTATATTTGTGTGCCAAATCTAACCAAGTCCATGACCCTCACCAAAGCCAAAATCGTTAGTGTTTTACCCAAATACTTGCTAGAGCAAGCATTTTCCAAAATGGCTACGGCCAAAGCGCTCACTGAGTTGTACGAGGCCAACTTTAAGCAGGTATCCAAGTACGTACACGCTACCAGTCGGGGACACGAGGCCATTCAACTGGCACTGGGTATGCAAATGCAACCGCAGGATTACGTAGCGCCCTACTACCGCGACGATGCGATGCTACTGGGCTTGGGCATCACACCCTACGAATTGATGCTACAACTTTTGGCAAAAAGGGCTGACATCTTTTCCGGGGGACGAACGTACTATGCACATCCTAGCCTCCATCACCCAGACTACCCCAAAATTCCCCACCAGTCTTCCGCTACGGGCATGCAAGCCATCCCGATGACGGGCGTTGCCCTGGGTTTTCAGTACAAAGAACAATTAGGCTTAGCGGACAGCTCCACTCCCCTACCCATTGCCGTCTGCTCGCTGGGGGACGCGAGCGTAACGGAGGGCGAAGTAGCCGAAGCATTTCAGATGGCCGCTTTGCGCCAACTACCGATCATTTATTTGGTCCAGGACAACGGTTGGGATATTTCAGCCAATGCGGAGGAAACACGGGCCCAGGACGCGGCGGATTACGCGGCGGGCTTTCACGGCTTGGAAGTGGTGCGCGTAGACGGTGCGGACTTCGTGACGGCTTACAGAGAGCTGCAACGCGTCATAGAGATCGTACGCACGGAACGGCGACCGTTCCTGGTTCACGCCAGTGTCCCGCTCCTCAATCACCACACCAGTGGGGTCCGTAAAGAATGGTACCGTGATGACCTGGAAGAACACGCACTACGGGACCCCTTCCCTAGGCTACAAAACAGTCTACGTATAGCAGGTTGTAAGCCATCCAAAATTAAAAAATTGATCGCCACAGCGGAGGCACTCGTCGCAGCAGATTTTGAGCGTGCGCAAGCCGCCGAAGACCCTCGACCTGAGGATTTGTACCCGCATACCTTCGCGCCTACGCCCGTTACGGCAGAAGTTGGGAAACGCAGCCCCGCTGACGCACAACCGACAGTAATGGTGGATAGCGCCCTGCACGCCATTGAAGAGTTGATGCGAGACCATCCCGAATGCTTGCTCTACGGACAGGACGTAGGGACGCGCCTGGGCGGTGTGTTCCGTGAAGCGGCTACCCTCGCGCAAAAGTTCGGCAGTGAGCGGGTATTCAATACGCCCATCCAAGAAGCTTTTATTGTAGGGAGTACCGTTGGCATGTCAGCAGTAGGTCTAAAGCCTATCGTGGAGGTTCAGTTTGCCGACTATTTATGGCCGGGGCTGAATCAACTGTTCACCGAGGTGAGTCGCTCGTGTTACTTATCCAATGGTCAGTGGCCCGTGAGCATGATTTTGCGGGTGCCGATTGGTGCTTAAGGCAGCGGAGGACCGTACCACAGTTCGAGCATAGAATCCGTGGTGACGAATATTCGCGGGCTCAAGATCACTTATCCTTCCAACGGGGCGGACCTGAAGGGACTGATGAAATCCGCCTACGACGATCCCAATCCAGTGGTTATTTTTGAACATAAGGGTTTGTACTGGTCAAAAGTACCGGGTACGGACGCCGCGCGCACGGTTGTACCCGCTGCGGATTATCGTATCCCGTTCGGCAAGGCGCGCTTAGCGCAAAGAGCGAAGGACAATCACCTCAGCACCGGAACTTCTCTGACTATTATCACCTACGGCATGGGGGTTCATTGGGCGCTGAACGCCAGCAAAAGCTATCCGGGTCAAGTGGAAATTGTGGATTTACGTACGCTCGCGCCGTTGGATGAAGCAGCCGTCATGGACAGCGTTCGCCAACACGGACGAGCCTTGGTCTTGACCGAAGAACCCGTTAATAATACTTTTGCCCAGAGCTTAGCGGGACGTATTCAGGCCACCTGTTTTGAACAACTAGACGCGCCGGTGCGTACGCTCGGTGCGGCGGATCTACCCGCGATTCCGTTGAATAGTACGTTGGAACAGACGATGCTGCCGAATGCGGAGAAGGTAGCAGAGGCGATTGGGTTGTTATTGGCTTACTAATGCTCTGTTGAAGCTCAACTTATGGATGGCGCTTAATACTAAAGCTACGTTACCACCGCGTAGCGGCTTCCTTCATTTTTTCGGCTAATTCGACACCCAAAAAGCGATCAATCAGCGCGTGCGCCCAGTACAAAACGGGCGTCAGCGCCACCGCCATCAAAAATTTATAAACGTACTGTACTGAAGCTACGGCCAAAATTTGCCCCCAGCTCCACGGTTCAATCAGGCCAGTCAGCATGGGTCCGAACTTGAAGGCGATGAGGAGGATAACGAAAGTATCTACCAGTTGAGAAATGAGCGTTGAGCCCGTGGCCCGCAGCCAAATTTTGTCTTCTCCCGTCTTTTCTTTGATGCGGTGAAAGCTGGCTACGTCGACCAATTGCGCCAAGCAAAAGGCCGATAAAGACGCTATAATCATCAGCAATCCCTGGCCGAAAACGGTGCTGAACGCCGCCTGCATATCGGGAACTCCGCTGTCCACAGCTTGCGTTTGCCACCAATCTGCCGGAGCCAGCCCAATGGCCGCAAAAATCATGATAAAAGCGTATACGATGAGTCCCATCGTCAGAAAGGTCAACAACTTTACGCCCCGTTTACCGTAATACTCGTTAATGACATCCGTCATCACAAAAACAACGGGCCACAGCAGGACGCCCGCCGAGAACTGTAAGGCCCCAGCTTGTCCGAATAAATTGAAATTGAAAGGCGGTATACCGAAGGTGTCTTCAAGGGCAAATATTTTCACCCCGACAAATTCTGCAACCAGTGTATTGGTTACGAAGAAAC
>JBCDIR010000473.1:0-3573 GCA_038748735.1 Bacteroidota bacterium
CAAAAACCCAGTTAAAACGACCGATCCCTTGCTTTATAACGCAAAAAGCGAATTTTATTGTCCGTAACAACCCTGTCACAAATCGGACACCGTACCCCATCACCGATTATTGATAATACTTTTTATTTGTAAACAGAAAGCAGCCCTGTAATCGCCTTATTCATATGATACCTTCTACTCCCTCCAATGCATTATGCATTGGCACGCTACTAGTTGCCATATTGGTTTGTTGCCTAACTACGTGTTTCATCCCAACTTTTTCAGCAGACGATTCTACTCCTCACGGAAGTACACCTGTACATCCACCTGCTCACGCTCACCGCGGGCATCAGCATCCGCACGGAATCCACGATCATGCACATTCACACGAACCTCACGGGCCTACTCCTACCTACGACAAATACCCCCACGTCTCCTCGGCTACTCCTGACCCGATTGATTTGGTTCAACCGGATGGTCATACGTTTCAAGCTTACTTATTGGTAGAAACACCGGTAGCCTATTTGGAAACGGTTGACGGTTACACCATTCTGCGCGACCCGGTGAATAAGGTGTACCGCTACGCTACACGGGGTGATAAAGGCGATTTATACCTGGGCAGCATTCCCGTACGGGCCCGCGGCTACCGTTCGGCTACGGAGCACGCACTTTTACAGTCCTTACCAAACAGTCTCCGTTACACTGGTGACCGCTTAGCGGAAATCAAGGCAGACCAAGCAGCAAAAAACCTCACTACGAATACGCCACAGGAGGTATTTCCCGCTACGGGCGTACGGCGAGCGTTGTTGTTACTAATCGACTATCCGGACCAATTGCACCAGCACACGGTGGGCGAGTTTGACAATTTCACCAACCAGTCGGGCTACAGCGCCAATGGTGCTACGGGCAGTTTCCGCGATTACTACCTCGACATCTCCCACGGTCGCTTAACCATTGATACCGACGTGGAGGGCTGGTACACTTCGATCAATAATCGGGCGTATTACGGAGTACAAGATTTGGCCAATCGCCAGTACGGTCCCGCGCGAGAGTTGGTGCGGGAAGCCGTAGATGCGGCGGAAGCGGCGGGCGTCAACTTTGCTAATTACGATGGGGACGGAGACGGTTACGTAGACATCGTCGAGATCATACACTCGGGCCGGGGTACAGAAGAATCCGGCAACCCAGACGATATTTGGTCGCATAAGTCTGGTTTGGGCGGTAACTCCGTAACCTACGACGGCGTTACCATCAACGAATACATTATGCAGGCCGAAAAATACGGCAGCAATATTGCCAATATCGGTGTATTGGTACACGAGTTCGGACACGCCCTCGGCTTGCCCGACTTGTACGACACGGACGGTTCGTCTAGCGGTATTGGTCGGTGGTGCGTTATGGCGGGTGGCACCTGGAACAACGGTGGCCGTACGCCTGCGCACATGTCTGCCTGGTGCAAAGACCAACTGGGCTGGACGGTAACCACCGTGCTGGACAACTCGGGCACCATCTCCAACATGAGTTTTGCGGATAATAGTGACCAAATCTACCGGATCAACACGCCGAGCAGCAACGAATATTATTTAATTGAGAACCGCCAACAGCAGGGCTGGGACGATTATATCCCGGGCAGTGGACTGGCCATTTGGCACATCGACAGTGACCAGTTCAGTAATCAAAATGACGATAATCGCTTGGTTGATTTGGAACAAGCCGATGGTGACCGTGACCTCAATTTAAACAATAACAGCGGAGACAATGGCGATCTCTATCCGGGTAGTAGTGGCAACAGTACTTTCGACTGCGCCAGTCTTCCTAGCTCGGATTTATATAATAATGCTCCTTCCAATGTAAGTATTGACAACATCACCCAAACGGGTAATCTGATCAGCTTTTCCTACGGTTTTTGCAATACCAACTGCAATATTGCCGCTATTCAAACGGCGGGTGTTTACAGTAATTTCAACGGATTTACCTACGATCAAACCATCACCATTAGCTACGCTTTTGCACCTAACCTGGGGACTTTGGACGTCACTTTAGCCGGCGTAACACAAAACTTGCCCATCACGGGTAGCCCACAGACGGTTACCTTCACCGGACTGCCCGGCGACGGATCAAGCGTAGCAGCCTCCGCCCAATTCTCAATGGAAACCAGTTGTAACTTCAGCGTCAGCAACTTGTACACCGCCCCTCAGTCCTGCCAAAACGATAACATTTGCGACGCACTAGACATCACGAGCTACATCACGAGCAATGCCGATGTGAGTTGTACCAACGAAGGGGCTACTAGTCAGCTCAACGAACCCCGCCCTTACGGTTCCGGAGGCGCCTGCAATGTGCAGAATGGTTGGTGTGAAAACAGTGTGACCCATTCGGTATGGTTTAGCTTCACGGCTCCCGCCTCCGGCAGTATTGACATCGACTTTACTAGTCCGATTGATATGCAGATGGCGCTCTGGGAGGCCGATAACTGCCAAGATCTACTGGTTACGCCGCTTCGCTACTTAGTAGCGGCCAACGATGACGGTGGCAGCGCCGGCGGTTGGAGTCCTCGCATCAGGAATGCTACTGGCCTAGTTCCCGGTAAGACCTACTTCCTCCAAGTAGATGGTTGGACCGGTACGACGGGTAGTTTCACCTTTGCGATCACTGATCCGGGCCTGACTGCGAACGTAGCCCCGAGTGGTACGGACGGTTGTGGCAACGTATACAGCGCCGCGTCTACGGGTCGGGGGGAGTGGGTACACATCCGTGACAATAACGACGTGATTATCGCTTCCGTCAACGACGGTTTTGCCAATTTGGGAAATATTGACTTGGCTTACAACCTCTTTACGGGCTCCGGTATGCGTTTGGATGGCAACAATTTTCCACTCCTCAAGCGGGATTGGCAAATTACGCCTACCAACAACTTAGCGGCTACGGTCCGCTTGTACCTGACCGACCAGGAATTGCAAGACTTTCTTAGTAATAGTGGCCTCGCCAGCTTAGCCGATATGCTCCTTTTGAAGGTCAGCGGTGGCAATTGTGGCCAACCCAGTGGTGGCTCGCCTGCGGTGCTAGTGCTGAATAGCTGTAAAGAAAATTTTGCCCCCAACCGCCACATGTTGGAATATAAGGTGAGTGGGTTTTCCGGCTTTTTCCCCCGCTCCAGCTCCGCAATTCTGCCGATTGACCTCCTAACCTTCACCGGAGTGGCAACCGACAAGAGTAACGCCCTGCACTGGGTCAGCAGCACAGAACAGAATACGGACTACCACGAAATTCAGCGCTTAGCCCCCAATAGCAACGAGTGGAAAACCATTGGCGAGTTATCCGCCGCCGGTTGGAGTCAGGAAGAATTGAGCTACGATTGGGAGGACGCTCACCCCCTTCCCACGGCTTACTACCGGATTAAGACGGTAGACTTTGACGAGACCTTCTCCACCTCGCCCGTCATTGAAATCAAGCGCTCGGGTGGTGATTTGACCGTGGGCCGCGTCTATCCCAATCCCGTCCAGACTCAGCTTGATGTGGAACTCCACGTAGAAGAAGATCTGACCACCAATTGGGAGCTGCTAGCAGCCAACGGTCAGCAACTGCAAAACGGTC
>JBCDIR010000474.1:0-3570 GCA_038748735.1 Bacteroidota bacterium
CGCAGCAAATTTTGTTCTGAACGAGAAAGAAAACGTAGGCGATCTCGGCTGAGCCGAGACAGCGAGGCTTTCTGACGAAGTGCAGGAGAAAATTGGCCGCTTGTAGCCGTTTAAGGCTCTGGCTAAACAAGTCTATTAGTCAAAAACCAGTAGGTCAGTACCACGAGTAGGGCCGCCCCGCCGTAAAGCATAACTTTCCCCAGCTGTCGGGTTGCTGCGTCGTAGATGGAGTGCCGCTCACCATCCGCGTCTACGGTGGTACCGTAAGCGTAGTAATAGCTCATACCCACACCGGCGATGAGGAAAACAATGCTCGTAATTGGGCCGACAATTATACCCAACGCGTAGAGCAACATCAACCAGCGGTTACCGGCTTTGCCCTGGCGCAGGCTAGCGAGGCGCTCCTTACGAAGTTTTTGCACGCCAGCGTCATCCACGGGGATGCCGCGGAGGATCAGCAGTCGCTGGGCGACGGTCACGTCTTCGACGGTCCATTCCTCCTGACTGGTCAGAATGGCGATGAGTTCTTTGTCGTTTAGATCATTGAGGGGATGGGCTTCGATTTCGGCTTCACTCAATTGCGTTACTTGCTCGGCCAGTAGTGCGTTGACGCGCTCAAAGTCGTCCGGAGCGATTTTGAGGATCGCCTTGGGTACGAACCCTTCGCCAACGATGACTTTATCAATGAGTGTTTCCGGAATTTCGAGCGAGTAGGCAATCCCCGCTTCGTCCAAAAATTGGGCGAAAGCCACGGCATCTTCCTGGCGAATGAAATCACGGTAGAAGGCCATATCCCGTTTGTGTCCACCTATTTCTTGGTCGAGTATGTTGTCCAATTTCTCATTATTTACCGAGTCGAAGTCGGAATGTACGAATTTTTTAAACTAAATTTTTGGTGCTGATACAACCGCCAGCGGCCAACGTTACTCTTTAAGACAGAACGTTTCCGGATGAGCAAGCTCAATTACCAAGGCAGCAATGTCTTTCATCTTGCAAAAAAGGGTGATTTCCGTTAAAAACGGCATTGCGAGTAACAAAAGCTGGTCTCATCGGTTAAAATATTGTTGGCTTAAGTTTCATAACTAGTGAGTGTAAAGTAGAGTCCCGTAGTCCTTACTGCGGGACTTTCTTTTTAATTTTCGTGAGGGTTCAAGCGTTCTCTTTGGCAAGTGCGTACATTAGCACAACAATCGCCAACTTGATGATGTCTTTTTCTCGTTTTGTCCTGCTCTATCCGTTGCTATTTTTACTGGCAGGCTGTGCCAACTATAAGCTAAACTACGCGCCAGTAACCAAGGCAGCAGATCGCCCCCAACCACCGACGGAAGCACCAAACTATTCCGTCTACCTCATTGGTGATTCCGGTAAAGGATCGGCGAAGTGGGTGTCCCCGGCGTTAACGGCCTTGGGTGAAGATTTGCAAAAGGAACGGGAACGCAGCGCCGTCGTTTTTCTGGGTGACAACATCTATCCGGATGGTTTACCCCCCAAAAGCGAAGCAGTAGAACGCGCGCAGGACGAAATTGCGCTCGACCATCAACTGGCTATTTGTAAAGATTATCCCGGACGCGTTTTTTTCATTGCGGGCAATCACGACTGGTACGAATACGGTCTAGCGGGCGTTCGCCGACAGGATAAGTATTTGCGCCAAGCGAGTAACAACCAAACTCGCATCCTCCCCCGCCCCGGTTGTGGTGACCCCGTCGAAATAGAACTAACGGATACCATCACGCTACTCCTACTGGACTCGCAGTGGTGGATGGAAGATTGGTCCAAACATCCTGACATCAACGATGGCTGTGCCGTCAAAAGCCGGGAAGATTTTGACTATTTCTTACGCGAAGCGATGAAGGGGAATAGTCGTAAGGAACTCTTGGTTGCATTGCACCATCCGCTGTTTACCAACGGACCACACGGCGGGAAGTTTCCAGCCTTGACGCACCTCTTTCCCCTACGCGCGCTGAACAAAAAGCTCTGGGTGCCCTTACCCGTTCTGGGTAGTGCCTTGCTCGGGATTCAGGCTACGGTGGGTTCGCGTCAGGATGCAGTACACGCTAATTATCGGCTGTTTCGAGAGATCGCCATGCGGCACGCCAAGACGGTCGGTGACGTAATCTTTGCCTCGGGACACGAACATTCTTTGCAGTACTGGGAAAAGGAAGGACAACACTTCATCGTGAGTGGTTCGGGTTCCAAAAATAGCCCCGCAAAAGACGGCAACGGCGCGCTATTCGCCTACGGTCACTACGGTTATGCCAAGCTCAATTATTACGCTGACGGCCAGGTATGGGTGCAGTACTTTAGCACGCCGGAGAATGCCGAAAAAGAATTGGTTTTTGAGTGGCAAGTCAAGCCAAGCCGCGTGGAACGTGGCGCACCACCAACGGACGACTTTCCGGATCAGTTTTCATCCGATCAGGAACGAACGGTACCGCTTAGCCAAGCAAATTTTTCACGGGGTAAACTAGGCACGTTCTTCTGGGGGGAGCATTACCGAGCAGCCTACGCCGATTCCGTCACCGTTCCAGAACTTAATTTGAGTCAGCAATTACTGACCGTTCGCAAACGGGGAGGTGGTTTTCAGACGAATTCTCTGCGGCTGATGGACGTCACCAACTTCCAACAGTACACCCTCCGCTCCATCGATAAAGATGCGAGCCGCACGGTGCCGAACGAACTCAATACTGATGTGGTGCGCAGCATCGTGAGCGATAATTTTTCGGCTTCTCACCCCCTAGCGGCTTTGGCGGTGCCGACGATGGCCAAAGCCGTGGGCGTGTACCACGCAGAACCCGAGTTGGTGTATCTGCCACAGCAGCAGCACCTGTCCACTTACAATCCTGATTTTAGTAACGCCACTTATCTTCTCGAAGGTCGACCAAGCGGTAGTAAATGGCAGCACGAACCCCGCTTCGGTAATCCCGAAGACGTACTGAGCACCTACGATATGATTCAGGAAGTGCGCGAAGATAACGACAAAGAAATTGACCCGATTTGGACGCTCACCGCTCGTTTGTTTGACATCGTCATCGCTGATTGGGACCGCCACGACGACCAGTGGCGCTGGGCCGAACGACAACGCGGCGAGCAGGAACATTACCGCCCCATTCCCCGCGACCGGGACCAGGCTTTTGCCAACTACGATGGTCTCGTTTTTCTGGCCGTACGCAATGCTTCGCCCATGGCACGCCAGTGGCGACCGTTGACCGCTAAAGTCCCCAAACCACAGTGGGCTTTCTACAATGGCCTACTTTTTGACCAAAGCTTTTTGACGGAAAACAGCCGCGCGGACTGGGAAAACGTAGTGGGTTACATCCAACACGAGCTGACCGACGAGGTGATCGAACAAGCGTTTGCCGAAAACTGGCCGGAGCCTTTCCGGAGTCGGGATGCGCCCGCGATTATTGAGGTGATCAAAGCCCGGCGGGATAATCTGAAGGACATAGCGGCGCGCTACTACGAATATCTGGCCAGAGATGTCGACGTCTTAGGGACCGACCAGAAAGACCTGTTTTACGTTGAACGCAAGGACGACGGGCGCACCCTTGTGCAAGTTTTTGATACCAACAG
>JBCDIR010000475.1:0-3555 GCA_038748735.1 Bacteroidota bacterium
ACTGAATACGTGCCTCCGGATTTTCCCGCATTGCTTCGTCTAAAATAGCCAGCGAACGATCACGGATACCAATACGGATTGGGTTGAGTACGTTGACCCGTTGCTCCATCGCTACGGACGGCAAGTATTCATCCGTACGACCCGGAAATCCAAAAATCAAGGTAAAATCATCGGGGGTGACACCGTCTAAACTCACGGGCAAGTGGTGGCGCGGCTGGAACGGTACATTAGCTTCGCTGTAGTCCGCCGGGGTGCCGTCGGGGCTGGCGTAAATGCGGAAAAGTGAGAAGTCACCCGTGTGGCGGGGCCACTCCCAGTTGTCCGTATCGGCACCGAATTTTCCGATGCTCGACGGTGGCGCCCCCACGAGACGTACGTCCGTATACGTCTCCGTTACGAACAAAAAATACTGATTGCCGTGGTAGAACGGTCGAATCATAATGTCCTGATATTCCTCCTTTTGATAATCTTCTTTGGTTGCGGCCAAGTTCTTGTCAATCATTGCTTGACGTTCCTTCTCGGGCATTTTGTCTACTACTCCGTTGAGTACTTTTTCGCTCACGTCTTCCATGCGCACGATAAAGCGTACGAACAAACCTGGATTTGGCTTTTCCTGGCTGCGGTTCATGGCCCAAAATCCATCTTGGAGGTAGTTGTTTTCCAGCGTTGAATGCTGCTGAATTTGGCCGTAGCCACAGTGGTGGTTCGTCATCACTAGGCCGTCTTTGGAGATCACTTCTCCCGTACAGAAGCCGCCAAAATGCACAATCGCATCCTTTAAGCTACCTTGGTTGACGCTGTAAATGTCTGCGGCGGTCATTTTCATGCCCATGGCCTGCATCTCTTCTTCGTTGAGTTGTTGCAGGAGCAGTGGCAGCCACATGCCTTCCCCCGCAAAAGTGGCGGTCAGGGTGAAGAGGCTAAAGAAAAATGCTAAGGCGTAAGATCGGTTGCACATATTGATGGTTTTTATTATGTAACTGGTGGTAACTATTCAGGTCCAGCTACTAAGCCGTCTCATAGTCCGCAATTTTTTGGTCCCTTTTTTAGTGAAGGAATTAAAATGGTGGTGAAATCAGACTAATTACAAGCTAAACAAGGGACTAAAATCAAAAAATTGTCCATCCTGGCTCTCGGCTCAGCCGAGACCAGGTAAATAATTATAATTGGTGAACGTGAAAACAGCAGTGTAGATTGCTAGTCAGCTACGCAATCCATATACTATTCCTCCCGCGTATTCCACTGCTCATTGAGCAGGAGCACTTTTTCGATTACGTCGCGGGCGCAGCCGTCGCCGCCGTTCAGGGGGCTGATGTAGCGCGCGACCGCCGTGATTTCGCGGGCGGCGTCGGCGGGGCAAGCGGGTAGGCCCACGCGCCGCATGATGTCGTAGTCGGGCAGGTCATCGCCCATGTAGAGGATACCCCCTTCGTCCAGGTCGTACATATTGACGACGTCTTCGTAGGTCGTAATTTTGTCACGGATACCGAGGTAGACGTCGGGTACGCCTAGGTTTTGGAGCCGCACGCGTACCCCCTCGTTCTTGCCGCCACTGATAATGACGACGCGGTAACCTTCCTCCACGGCGCGCTTGATGGCGTAGCCATCGCGGATGTTCATCCGGCGCAGTAGTTTACCCTCCTCCGTTATCAGTACCGTACTGTCCGTCAGGACGCCGTCCACGTCGAAGATGAAGGTGTGGATGTGGCGGAAGATTTCTAAGTTGTTCATTGGTGGTGTTTTAAGGGATAAGGGTATCCATCAGTGACGTGCTGACGGGGCGCACCTGCCTATCACAGGTAGGTTGCAATGCGTCCCTACTGGTTGTCGCGCCATTCGTAGACCCACTTGGCCTGGATTTGCTCCAAATGACCTTCGTTAGAGTCTTCACGCTTGCCCTCGAAGTTAGGAATTTCGAGTATCCAGTCGAGGAGGTCCGTGAAGCGGATGCGGTAGATTTTGCCTTCCGTAAATTCGTCGCCGAAGCGATCGTATAGTTTCATGGCAATGTCCTCGTGGTCGTTCCAATTGATGGGGAAATCGTCAATATCTTTGAAACTCATATGCTGTTTTGAATTGATGGAGATGATGATTTGGGGTTTCCCCTGCGCGTACTGGTAGGTGGTGAGACCTAGTGTTCGTGCCCAATGATGCGAGACTGGTCGGGAATTTGCACTTCGATGACGGCGTCTTCTTCCAGGATGATGCACTGACAGCCCAAGCGAGACTCCAATCGCGGATTGATGGCCCGGTCGATGAAGTCTTCTTCTTTGTCGGAGATTTCTTCCAGGAATTCTTCGCCTTTTTCCACGTAAATGTGGCAGGTGCTACAAGCACAAACGCCGCCGCAGTTGTGGTTCAAGTGGACGTCGTTTTCCTCGGCAATCTCCAGGATGGATTCGTCCGCTGGGGCATCCGTAACAACTTTACTGGGGATATTTTCGTCCTCAAACGTGAATTTGATGGTAGCCATTCCGCTGTGTTCGTTTTTTGCTGCGCAAATGTAGTGATTACTTTCTTGTAAACAGTACTACCCCCAATTGGTTGTTAGGGCAAGCACGCGGGCTTGCCCTAACAACCCCTAACCCGTCCTGTCCCAATGAACATTCCCTTTTACGCCAGCTACCCGACCACTCCCTAAATTCTCAGGTGCTGGCATACGAGCCAGTACGTCCGCAGCGTTTGCACCCAAAAAGCACTCATGTTCCTTAGAATTAGTTGGTTAGTAGTACTCGTCCTATTTGTACAATTGGTAATGGCGCAGCCTCCCGCCGGAGAAACCCTCACCCCGCGCAATGCGGATGCGGCGACCGCGCTCGGGGTACGCGATGCGACCCAATTTGACCAGTTGATGGTTACCGTGGCGGGCGTTGGGAGTAGTTCGCGCTTCATCCAAGAGCAACAAACCCTCAAACCGTATATGATGCCCGTGCGGACCATCGGTTTTCGTGGTTCGGATTGGAGTTACGCCCTGGCGACCTGTTTGGAATACTACGTGAACCTCAGCCGCAACTTCAAAGACAACCTCAGTCCCGATTATATCTCGCTCAGCCTCCAAGCGGGGGGGCAGCGTCCGAGTTTGGAGCAAGGCTTACGTTTTTTAGCTCAGGATGGCACGGTCTCTGCGGCCATTGTCCCCTACGATGCGGCTCAGATTCCCTCTACCGTTTACGCAACGGCCAAGTACAATATCAATAATTTTTTGCATTTGTTTCAGCCCTACGCTAGTCCCCGCGAAAAGACGTTTGAGATGCGCAAGGCGCTCATGCGCGGCAATCCAGTTGTTATTGAGGTACAAGCGGAGGCAGACCTGCCGCAACTTTCCCAATCGCTCGTTTGGCAGCCACAGCGGACGAACCAAGCCCGTACGTTCACGCTTATCGTAGTCGGTTTCGATGAAAAGGCACAGTCCTTTGAAGTGCTGAGTTGTTGGGGCAATACGTGGGGTAATAATGGCTACTGCTGGGTGAGCTACAATGACTTGGCAAACGTAGCTACTAACGGCTACGTGATGATTCCAGGGCAGTACTAAGCTAGAAAATCCGTACATTTCCG
>JBCDIR010000476.1:0-3554 GCA_038748735.1 Bacteroidota bacterium
CCCGTTTCCCAGCGGCCATTCTCGCCCTGCGGATGGCGGTACTGCACGTCTAGCGTATAATCGTCGCTAGCAGAACGGTTACTGGTCCGCAGGTCAGTGGGTACGTTATCGGGTACGTTTCCGGTCGTATAAAGTTCCCAGTTTTTGAGGCTGTTCCAAAAATCGTACTGGAAGTCCGCCGTGAGACGCTGGCCGCGTCGGGGGAAGTCATGGGTAAAATTCGCTTCCAGCTGGTTGTAATCGCGGTTTTCCAGCGAGGTACCATTACGTAATAATTCACTCGCTACGCCTTCGCTATCCGTTTGGTCGTAGCGGAGGCTGGTCTCGTCTGAGTCCCTAGTGTCGGCGCGGAAGTAAGCGAGGGTGAAGCTCGTTTTATCCGTCAGGAAATAGTCGCCACCGACGTAGAAGGATTGGCCATCATCGTGACGGTCTTCGCGTTCGGTTTTGCGCAAACTACGCAGGTCATCCGCCGCATTGCTGAACTGATTGGCCGTGTAGCGACCATTGTAATCAGAGTAACGCCAGCGGTAATTACCAAACAGGTTGATGCGTTCTTGCTTGTACGTGAAGCTAGGCAGCAGCATATGATCGGCAGGGGCACCCGCCGTAGCGCGCAATTCAGCTTTGAGGCCGTATTCGCGGTTCTTTTTCAGCACAATATTGATAATCCCCGCCGCACCGTCGGCAGAAAAACTGGCCGAAGGATTGGTGATGACTTCGATACGCTCAATGTTCTCCCCCGCAATTTGTTCTAGGGCGTTGTTCAGGGTTAGCCCCGAACGCCGACCGTTAACCATAATTTGTACTTGACTACTGCCACGCAACGTGACGGCTCCGCTGGGCTCCACCGCTACCTGCGGTACTTGATCCAGGACATCGAGGGCGTTGCTCCCCTCCGTGAGGACATCTTCCCCGACGTTGAAGACGCGTCGGTCCATCTTAAACTGGTACTGCGACTTTTCGCCCGTCACGACGACCTCGTCCAACAGTTGCTGATCGGCCAAGAGCGTGATGTCATCCAGGCGGAGGGTCTTCTGGTTGCGGTGAAGGGTGACGGCTCGTTGCGCACTAGCAAAGCCTAGAAACTGTACAGCTAAAGTGTAGTTACCCAGCGGTAAATCGGTCAATTCGTAGCGGCCTTGCTCGTCGGTGATCGTACCCGCTACGAGTTCGCCCGTGGCCCGGAGCAGGCTGACCGAGGCGTAGTCGATGGCACCTTGTTCGCTGTTGAGTACGCGACCTTTCAGGGTGCCGGGGCTTTTGTCGGGAGTGGTGTTTTGGCCAGCTAAGGCGTTTGAAATGAGCATAATTAAAATAAACAGTCGGATGAAATTTTGCATGGTGGTTGAAGTTTTATTGTATCTCAAAGCTCTGCCAATTCCCCCCGTTCACCAAAGCATTTCTTGCCAACTGCTCAGGGGCTTTGTCAACTGCTCGTGTGCTGGTGCAATGGCGCTTACCTTTGTGTTATGAGAATCACCTACTATTTCTTTCTTCCGTTATTGATGGCCCTGAGTTGGTCTTGTGAGCAGGTACCCAGCGAGTCGTTCGATTACGCATGGCAGCGCGTTCAGCAGGGAGATTCTACCGTTTGGGCCAACCCGCAGTATAATGACCAGCACTGGGAGCGCTACTTTGAGGGGGAGCCCATTTCCGACAGCATCTACTGGGTACGACTATGGGTCAAACTGCCGGACGTGGCGACTCCTCGCACGGATTTTGGGATCAGAGTTGGAGGTACAGGCTCCTACCAAGCCTACTGGGATGGACAGTACATTGGTGCTAATGGCATACTGGCGGAAAAGGGCCGGGCAGAAGTTCCGGGTAATTATAGTTGGTACTCTACGCTACCCGATTCACTAGCGCAGGGTGGGGCACATCTGCTAGCACTACGTACTACGAAAGGTAGTCCGCAACCTACACAACACGCTTTTTTCATGATTGGAAATATCGTGGAACTAACTAGTGGTCCGTTACAAGTCAGTAAGTATATGTTTCTCCTCGGGGGCATTTTTTTGGTGACGGCGCTTTATTTTCTTTTACTATTTTTGGGTCAACCCAAGGCCTATTCCAATCTGTTGTTTAGCATTGTTTACCTGATTTTTCTAGGGATACTGTTTTTTGAATACCTCAAGCTGTTTTACCTCTATCCTTATCCTTTTCAGCGGACGCGGCTAGAAATCATCAGTTACTTGCACCTGGCTAGTGCGGTGTTGATTCCGAGTTTTTTCGTCTTTCACTTTGATTTTCCGTGGAAGAAAAGTCTCTACGTTTTACTAGCAACTGTGCTCGGATTTCTCCAGTATAACTATCCGACTAATTTTGATTGGTTAGCCCAACAACTGGCCTTGGTACTCTGGTGCTTTTCGATGGGGATTGTCGTCCATTCCGTTTACGAACGTAAAGAAGATGCTTTAGCGGTCGTCGTCGGGCTTTTGGGGTGTTTGGCGACTATGTACTTCACCCCTCAATTCTACGTCCCCTACGTCTCTGATTATGACGTGAGCCTCTTCCTTAGTTTTGGTTTGCTAGCCATCACGATGGTGTACGTGATGACACGGCGGCGGAAACGGGAACGGCTGTCCTACGAAGAATCGCTGGTACGCTCGGAGCGCCTCAAAAACGAATTACTAAAGAAGAATATTCGCCCCCATTTCATCATGAATACATTGACTTCACTGATGGACTGGGTAGAGGAATCACCGCAGGAAGGAGCGGCTTTTATTGGAGCCTTAGCGGAAGAATTTGAACTACTCAACAATATGGCTGATGCACAACTTGTGCCCATTGGCCAAGAGATAGACCTCTGTAAAAATCACTTGAAAGTGATGGGCTACCGCAAGGAAATCCAGTACGAATGGACGCAGGAAGGTGTCGACCCCAATGAGTTGATTCCTCCGGCTATTATTCATACTGCCGTTGAAAATGGCGTCACTCACAGTCTGCCGGACAAGCAAGGGCGTGTTCTTTTTCATTTATCTTTTTCTAAAACAAAAAAGAAAAAGCACTACCAACTTCGTACCCAGGCGCGAATGCGTTCCGCATCGCCCAGTTTAGCAAATACAGAAAAACGTGGTGGCACGGGCTTAAAATACATGCGTGCCCGCTTACAAGAAAGTTATCCGGGGCGCTGGGCGTTGGCTAGTAAAGCCACTCCGCAGGGGTGGTTGACCACTATTGTTGTGCGTGAATAACTGGGTGGAAATTGGATGGTTACTTAGCCGTTTTCCTGGTCTGCGTAGCGGTAATACAGCACCAAGATTGTGCTATTTAGCACTACTGTGATGCCGTTAAAAATGATGATGGGCAAATCGTCGTTTAGCACGCCGTAGGTGGTCCATAATACGGCTCCGGTAATCATCACTACGTACATGACGGGCGAAATGTCGGCCGATTTTCTCGTCTTCCAGGTTTTGTAGATTTGTGGAATGACGGCGCCGGTGGTGCAAATACCAGCTAGGGTTCCGATGAGTTCAGTCCACATTTACAGTTGTTTTAGTGTTGGTTTTTTAGTGGTAGTAACCGCAGGAAGGCACATCACTATTCTAACG
>JBCDIR010000477.1:0-3550 GCA_038748735.1 Bacteroidota bacterium
AAAAAAACAAGCAGTTTTACCCCTATCAATAAACTTTAAGTACCATGAAGATTAAAGCGCTGTTTATTTGCCTATGCTTTGCAAGTGCATTGCTGGCTCAGGAGCGTTCAGCCGCCGTTGAGCAACGCGTTAGCGAACTCACGCAACAGTATCAATTGAACGAAGAACAAGTCGCTGAGCTATACGTTATTCAAGAGCGAGAAGCCCGTAACTTGAATGAAATTGCCGTTTTGCAGCAAAGCAATTACCGCGAGTTTCTACAACGCCGTGCCACTATTCGGCGCCATTCAGCGGGGAGTCTACGTCGCATGCTAACGACGGAGCAGCGTCGCATTCAAGACCAAGAGCGAACCGAGCTGCGCGTGGCCAATAGCGAGTTTATCAAGCAGATGCAAGCGGAAGGCAAGCCCAAAGAAGAGATTGAACTCTTGTTGCTGGAACGCAGCTAAGGAACAGACATTTATCTAAGTTTAAATACACGAATGGATCCATTAAAACAGCGATTTAAAGAAAAAGCTTCGGCCCTGTCCGGAGAAATCAAAGCCCTACTCAAAGAACACGGTGATCTCAAACTCGACGAAGTCAAGCTGCGCCAAGCATTTGGTGGTGCACGTGGCGTCAAAATGATGATTTGGGAAACCTCAGCCCTCGACGCGTACGAAGGTATCCGTTTCCGCGGCTACTCAATTCCGCAGCTTCAGGAGTTACTTCCCTCTGGTCCCAATGGTGAACCTAAGCCCGAGGGCTTGTTTTGGCTCATGCTCGTCGACGAAATACCGACCGCAGAGCAAGTCGACTGGCTCAGTGGAGAGTTGAGCAAGCGCGCCGAAGTACCGGCCCATACTTTCGCTGTGCTAGACAGTCTCGAACCCGACGCTCACCCGATGACACAGTTCATTCTGGGTATCACCTCTATGCAAACGGAGAGTGTATTTTCACGTCGCTATGGAGAAGGTATTTCCAAAAAAGAATACTGGGATCCCGCTTACGAGGATGCCCTCAATATTATTGCCAAATTGCCCCGCGTAGCGGCTTACATCTACCGTCGTTCCTTCCACGGTGACGATCATATTGAACCCGATGCTTCTTTGGACTGGGCGGCTAATTTTGCGCACATGCTCGGTGTTCCCGGTGCGGAATTCCAAAGCCTCATGCGTCTCTATCTCACCATCCACGCCGACCACGAAGGAGGTAACGCCTCTGCGCATACCGTACACCTCGTGAATTCGACCCTCAGCGATGGCTACCATTCACTGGCTGCGGGCATGTGCTCGCTGGCTGGTCCGCTACACGGCTTAGCCAATCAAGAAGTCATCAAGTGGATTTTCGAGATGCTGGATGAATTGGGTACGCAAAATCCGAGCAAGGAGCAAATTGCCGACTACGTCAACAAGACCCTGTCCGAAGGTAAAGTTATTCCCGGCTACGGACACGCCGTCCTCCGCCAACCCGACCCTCGCTTCACCGCGCAGCGGAAGTACGCCGAAAAGTACCTGTCCGAAAACGACATCGTACAAGTGGTATGGAAAATCTTCGACGTCGTACCGGACATCCTTGGTGGCTTGGGCAAAGTAAAGAATCCCTGGCCCAATGTGGATGCACACTCGGGGGCTATCCTCGTCCACTACGGACTCAAAGAGTACAGCTTCTACACCGTATTGTTCGGGGTGTCCCGTGCGCTGGGCGTACTGGCCGCCGGTTGCTGGTCGCGCGCCATGGGCATGCCGCTGGAGCGCCCCAAGTCACTGACGAGTGGCTGGGTCAAAGACTTTGTTAAAGAACAAACGGCGGGATAATGATTTTCAGTTCCTTCTTTAGTGAAGGCATTAGATAGATGAAATCAGGCTAATGTCAAGCTAAATAAGGAACTCAAATTGAAAAATCGTGATCCCTGGCTCTCGGCTCAGCCGAGACCAGGTCAATCAAAAAGAGTATGAATATTCCTGCAGACCTCCGCTACACCGAAGACCACGAATGGGTGCGCGTAGAAGGTAACATCGCCACTGTTGGCATCACCGATTTTGCCCAAAAGGAACTGGACGAACTCGTCTACATAGAAGTAGAAACTGTCGACGAAGAACTAGCCGTCGGCGAAGTCTTCGGCACCGTCGAAGCCGTCAAAACGACTTCTGATCTCTACATGCCCGTCTCCGGCAAGATCATCGAATTCAATAGCGAACTGGACGAATCCGAAGGCGACAATCCCACTTTGGTTAACGAAGACCCCTACGAAAAAGGCTGGATCGTTAAAGTTGAGATGTCGGACACGAGTGAGCTAGATAAATTACTGTCGGCGGAGGCGTACGGCGAGGTGATTGGGTAAGGAACTCTTCCAGCCTGCGGTTGTAATCGTGGTGGTACTCCTATGCTGCGCATAGTCGCGGTGGTGCGCTAATAGCCCACGAGCGATAGCGAGTACTACCATCCCGACCGTAGGTCGGGATACCCCCGTTAACACGCCCTCGAAGTACTCCCATGAGCGCAGCGAGTACCCCCACGAAGTACAACCGTGAGCACAGCGAACAAAAAAAATCTCCGTTCCCACCCACCACAATTAAAACCCCGTGCATCTATCCCAACAACAGCGACTAATGGTTCGCCTACTGACCGTCGGCTGGATGGTGATGATATTTGTATTGTCGACCATGCCCGGAAAGCAGTTGCCACGGGTCGATTGGCTCAGTAGTCCCGATAAGTGGGCGCACGCCTTTGTATATGGTGTACTGACCATCGGTTTGTACTTGTCCCTAACAGGACGTTGGCAAGGGCTGATTGGGGCAGGTTTTATAGCCAGTTTGTACGGTGCGGGCCTGGAAATTGTACAATATGCGTTTTTTCCGGGTCGGTATTTTGAAGTATCGGACATTGTTGCTAATATTAGCGGCGCAATTGTCGCAGGACTAATTTGGAACTATAATTTTAATAACTCATAAACCTTTTTTACATGGCTACGCTATTGTCAGCAAAAGGTGGTTTGGGCATCCTACTCTTCTCCTCCGGAGGTCTGCAAATGGGCTTCGAGGGTGGATTCTGGGCAAACACCAATGGCTTAATGCTGCTATTGGGCCTGTTGGTGCTTATTCTCGTTGGGGTTGGTGTGTACATGAAGTACTACTTCAATTCTCAGACGGAGCAAGGTATCACAGGTAGCTTAGACGGATCCGAAGCCTCTTACGCTAATCGTACCAAGTTCGCGAAGGTAGATGCGTTCCGCATGAGTGGAACGTTCTTCAATCTAGGGTTGGTGGCTGCCATCTCCCTCGCTGTACTCGCCTTCGGCTGGTCAGAGATCGAAGAAGAAATCTACATCCCGGAAGGGGCGCTGGAAATGGAAGACGATATTATCATGGAAGAGCCGCCTCGTACGGCTGAACCTCCACCTCCACCGCCGCCGCCTCCACCGGTGATCGAAGAGGTACCCGATGAAACCATTCTCGAGGATGAGGTGATGGAAGATCAGAGTGTGAAGGCCGATGATGCCCCACCACCACCAGAGATCAACAATGCCCCACCGCCACCGCCACCGCCACCGCCACCGCCGCCACCACCA
>JBCDIR010000478.1:0-3546 GCA_038748735.1 Bacteroidota bacterium
CTCCGTCTTCCGGCCTTCGGCCTCCAGACTCCGTCGGCAGCAGGGCGCTGGAAATAACTCTTAATCATTGAATATTAACCTAGAGACACACATTACTGAACATTACCTAATCAACAATTTTTATCACAAATATTTACTCGTCTCCGGAGCCGTATTCTTGTAAGAAAACGTTGTTCTACTCTACCCAACTATTTTCCACTATCTCTATAAACTTCAGCGCTTTCGTACCCCACCGAATACATCCAATCCGTACCTTACCCCTGTACAATCATCTTCCAACCCAAAACAAATACTTTGCTGGCCACCCAATTCCAAGTCCGTCGCAACGACTTCCTCCAACATCGTCTCGTTACGGTACCGAGTCAGGCGCTGCAAAGCGGTGACCTCCGCGTGCGCATCGAAGCCTTTTCCTACACCGCCAACAACATCACCTACGCGCTGATGGGGGAGCGGATGCGCTACTGGCAATTCTTCGCACCAGTCGGTGAGGAGGCCGAGGCTTGGGGACTGATTCCCGTTTGGGGGTTTGCGGAAGTGACGGAAAGTAACGGTACCGACCTAGCAGTGGGCGAGCGTCTCTTCTGCTATTTCCCGCCCGCTACGGACTACGTGATGCGGCCTACTCAAATCAGCGGTAGACAGTTCATGGAAGGGTCGGCGCAGCGAGCCGACTTGCCCGCAAGCTACAACGTCTACCGTCGCCTCACCGGAGAAAAGGACTACAACCCGGCTTTCGACCGCGAGCGAATGCTGTTTTACCCATTGCATATCACTTCCTATTTCATTTGGGACCAAATCAAAGAAAACGACTGGTACGGTGCGGAACAACTGGTGCTATTGAGCGCCTCTAGCAAGACGAGTACGGGGCTGGCCTACGCCCTTACGCAAGACGCAAGCGCACCGCGCACCATCGGCCTAACTTCGGGACGTAACTTGGAAAAAGTCCAGACCATCGGCTGGTACGATGAGGTGTTGTCTTATGAACAACTGGACCAAATAGACCCCAAACGACCTACCGCTATCGTAGATTTCTCGGGCCAACGGGCCAAGTTAGCGAAACTTTACACCCACCTCGGCGAGCAGTTCCGTTACCTCATTCGTGTAGGTCTCACGCACTGGGCGGGAACCGCTGACACCGACGACATCCCCACCGACCGTCAGGAGGTCTTCTTTGCTCCGGCCCAAATCCAAAAGCGAATTAAAGCGTGGGGTTATGCAGATTATGAGCAACGTACCAGTACATTTTTAGCCGCTTCCGCGCAAGCGAGTAAGCAGTGGATGCAGCTAGAGGACTTAGCTGGCTTGGAGGCATTGGCGGCCATTCATCAAAAGGTTGCCAAAGGGAAAGTCGCGCCGGAGCGGGGGTTGATTGTGCGAGTGTAAAAACGCTTATCTTTGGGACTTTCACACCCCAACAGACATGAAAACCACCTGCTACACACTAATTGCACTGCTCTACACGGCAACGCTGTTTGCCCAAACCACTCCTCCACCTCGCCTGGGCCTCACCCTCGGCGGTGGCGGCGCGAAAGGCTTGGCGCACGTCGGCGTTTTGCAGGTACTAGAAGCCAACGGCATCTTCCCGGATTACGTCACGGGTACCAGTATGGGCAGCATCGTGGGCGGGCTGTACAGCATTGGCTATACGCCGCAAGAACTCGAAGACTTCGCCCTCGGACTGGACTGGAACGTCTACTTTTCGGACGTTTACGCACGGCACTACTTGCCCATCCAGGAACGCGATCGGGCGGATCGTTACCAACTGTCGTTTGCCCTCGAAAATGGTAAACTGACCTTACCGAAAGGACTCCTCAAAGGTACCAAAATTGCGACACTCCTCAGCGCTACTACGGCGCCGGTACACTGCTGTTCCAACTACGACGACTTTTACCGTCCCTTCCGCTGCGTAGCCGCCGATTTAGCGACGGGCGAGGGCTACGTCTTTAGCAATGGCCCGCTGATGAAAGGACTCCGCGCCAGCATGTCCATCCCCTCCGCTTTTGAACCCGTCACCTACGATGAACACCTGCTGGCCGACGGTATGTTGGCCCGTAACCTACCCGTTGAGGATGCCTTCGAGATGGGGGCAGACATCGTATTGGCCGTTGACGTGGGCAGCCCGCTACTGGCGCAGGAAGAGATCAATAGCGTGGTCAAAATCATGGAACAGACCAGCAGCTACTGCATGGCCGCTTCTACGGCGCACCAACGTAGTATAGCCAGCTTCTTGATTGACCCGGACCTGACGGGCTACTCGTCCCTCAGCTACGGAGATGCGGATTCGATTATTCAGCGGGGGGTACGAGCGGCGGAGGCGGCCTTGCCTGCCCTCCAATTTTACCTTGATTCGGTAGGTTGGCAAGCCCAGCCCATTCCTGAACGTCCCCGTTTGCAGAGAGATAGCTTCTACGTGGAGCGCATCGTCTACTACGGTCCCGACAGTACCACGCAGCGCACGCTCCGCCAGTTGACGCGTATCCCCACGCCGAGTATCCTCACGCTGGCGGAACTGGACGAACGCATCAGTCTGCTGTACGCATCGGGTTTCTTTGCGACGATTGACTTCCTGTTTTTACCCACGGATCGCGCGGGGATATACGAATTGCACCTCAGCGCGGAAAGCCGTCCGGACCGCTTTTTGCGGGGGAGCATCAACTACGACACGGACCTGGGCATCGGGCTATTGCTCAATTATACCTCCCGCAATCGGCCTTTTCACGGCGGACTGTTTCAGGTGGACGCACGTGTTTCCGAGTTCCCCGGTCTCTGGCTTGATTACGCCCGCAGTACGCGCACGGCGGCGAGTATCGGGCTGAATGTTTACACTAATGGTCAAATCATTCCCGGTCTCACTTTCGATAACAATCGCGTAGCGGATCGGTATACGTTTCACAACTATCAAGTCGGGGCCGCCATCCAACTCGGGCTGGGCCGCGACTGGTACGTACGTACGGGGATTGAAGGGGAGCACTTTTCCCAGAATCCGCGTTACCTTACGCTGTCGGAGGTGGACGCTAGGGCGCAACACTGGCAGCTTTTTGGACAGATTCGCCGCGATACTTACGACCGCACCTACTTCCCACGCGAAGGTTCGCTCTGGAAAATTTGGGGTAACTACAATCTCGCTGGTCGCTACGAAGCGCAGGGCGAGCCTACTTTTACCCGCTCCACCAATGGTTTGCTAACGATTGGCGGCAAGCTGCGCAAAGTCTTCCGCTTGCACCGCAACTGGTGGTTCGACGGGGAACTCAACGGAGGCTACGTTAACGAACGTAATCCGCTGTTTTTACAGCAATTCTACGTGGGCCGCGACGTCATGAGCAGCGACCGCTTCTTCGAGTTCTACGGCTTGCGCCTAACGCAGGTAGCGGCCAGCGAATTTGCCACCATCCTCTTTCAGCTCCGTACCGAAGTAGGGGAAAACAACTTCGTCAGTTTGGGGTACAACTACGGTCGTGTTAGTTAGCAAACCCAGAATGGCGCTAGCGTCTTCGACCTCAGTGGGGTGGGGTTAGTACTGGGGACGGTTAAGCCCCGCGGCCCCCA
>JBCDIR010000479.1:0-3537 GCA_038748735.1 Bacteroidota bacterium
GAGAATCCAGGCCCACCGTCTCAAAATAGTGCTGCTGAAAAGCCTCCAGCGCAGCGTAGGCAGCGGCACCTTCCGGGTGAGCCAGTAACGCATTAGTCTGACTGGCGGGTGGGGTTCGCCACTGATTTTCGTCCGTATTTGGTGGCAAAAACGTCGGTTTACTACCGGCAGGTCCCGTTTCGTAAACGACGATGTCGTAGCGCAAATATGCTGCCCCTTCCAACTGCGGCAAATGCTGGATTTCGTCAGGGGTGGGCAAATAGAAAGTAGCGCTATCCCCCGCGCCGAGCGTACGCATAGCATCACGGAGGAGATCGGGTTCCTCATCGGGCAGTTCTTTGCGGATGACCGTTGGGCGCGGCTGCGGGCTTTCAAACAGGACAGTATCGGGGGTGTAAATGCGGATATCAGCCCAGGCCTGTTCACCAATTTGGGCGGGGGCTTGGTGAGCCGTTTGGTGTAAGTCGTAGCCAAAACCGTTTTCCGTATAACCATCGCGTTCGGGTGTACAAGTAAACAAGCACCCAACGATCACCAGACCGTAAAACATGGATTTTTTCATAGCAAGAGCGTTTCTTAGTTTATCCTACCTCAATCGCTTGTAACTGGCGGTGGACTTCGGCCAGTGGCAGGTCTTCACTGTCCGTTTTGGCACAAAGTTGTAGGAGCCATTCGTCCTGCTTGCGCCCGCGTTGCTTGGCTTCGTGGTACGATAATTGGGGTTGAAAAGTCACCAGCGAATACTTGGAATAATAGTCAGGGAACTGTTGTTCCAACTGCATTTCTACCTGACGCTTGCGCATAAAAGCAGCGTCATCGACGTGGTCGCGCATCTCGTAAAAGTTGTCAATGGCCAACTCCGCGATGGCATCCGCGTTTTCCTTACGGCGACCCTGAAAGTCCGCAAAAACGCGCTGCCAATCGGGACCGTGCGTGGCTAGTATTTCGTCAAAAACGCGCACATCTTCTAGCGAGGCATTCATCCCCTGACCGTAGAACGGTACGATGGCGTGAGCCGCGTCGCCCATAATGAGGGTTTTGCCGTACGCTTGCCATGGATAGCATTTGATGGTGCCCAAAGTGCCCACCGGGTTTTCTTCGTATTCCTGATGCAAATGCGGAATATACGGTAAAAGGGAAGGGTAATACTTTTCAAAAAAAGCCTGTCGTTGGTCCCGCGTTTCAAGATTATTAAAACCGGCTTCTCCCTCGTACGGATGAAACATGGTGAGTGTAAAACTACCGTCTAAATTGGGCAACGCAATGATCATAAAGCTACCGTTGGGCCAAATGTGTAGTGCCTCTTTTTCGATCTGCCAAGCCCCTTCCGCTCCCGGCAGTATGGACAATTCCTTGTAACCGTGACGCAGAAAGTCCTGTGAATAATTGAATAACAAGCGCGTCGTCTGTCCTATCATTGCCCGCCGCACGACGGATCCTGCCCCGTCCGTGCCAATCACAACGGCGCCGCTGTCTTCGTGTATTTCACCTTGGTATTCGTACGCAATCCGCGCGTTTTCCAAGTCGACGGTCGTGACTTTAGTTTCAAAACGAAACGTGACGTTCTCGAAGTTATCCGCCTGTTCCAAGAGGGCCAAATTTAGCCCCGGCCGAGAGACGGAATTGATGTAGTCCTCCGCTCGTCCGCTGTATTTAGACAGGAAAGCTTCGCCCCCCAACGGATGAATCATCCGCCCCCGCATCGGTATACACTCTTCGAGTATCGCCGCTTTGATTCCGGCTGCTTCCAGGGCTAGTAGTCCCCGCGCGGACAGGGCTAGGTTAATGGACCGCCCAGCGTCCGCTACGCCCCCTCGCATATCGGGTCGTCGCTCGTAAACGGTCACGTCAAAGCCCCGCTGCGCCATACGGATGGCGAGTAAAGTACCACAGAGTCCTGCGCCTACGATGATGATTTTGTTTTGCATATTTTAGATTTTTGGGTAGTCGGTGGTTCGGTGGTCGGTGATACGGTAGCTCAATTCACAAATCCTCGCAAGCGGGACATTCATAGAGGTTGCACACCCACTAATATTCTTCACCGTAGGGGACACCGGGGTCTAGAACGACATTGCCTTTGCCGCCGTTCAATTTGTCATCTTGCCATTTTATGGTGTTATTTTTAATGTATTGACTGATGCGTTCGTAGGCGTTTTCATCCCGAATGACGTGGTCCCAAAAACGGGCCTGCCACGCGAAATCAAATCCTAACCGACGCGAATGTCTGGTTACTGCCGATTTGTATCCACCGACAATAGATGAAATCGTATTTTTTCCCTGATTTTGGAATCGTTTCTGGCCAATGGTCTGTGGTGGTTCTATTTCTGACGGCGATGACGTAGAGACAAGGCCTGCCTTTTCTCTAACGCCGTCATTGCCGTCTAAAATCAAAATTCCGTGTACGTGGTTTGGCATAACCACAAATTCGCCTAATGTCAGGTTCGATGCGTGGTTTTTGATTTCGTACCACAATACGTTGGCTATTGCCCCAACGGGAGATAAATGCATAATTCCATTATTAATATCCCCAAAATAATGGGCCCGGTCTTTGGTGCAAATAGTAATGAAATATGCACCGTCCCAACCGTAATCCCAATTCTGCAAACGGCTAGATTCGATACGGTATTTACCCTTGTATTTAGCCATTGGTTCTGTTTTTGTGTGAAGATATGGTTTTATGGTGTAAATCGCTCGCGCTGAGTGTACTACCCTATGCCCTATACCGGAACGTAGCACTCATAGAGCGTCTTCACGCCTCTAAGCCAGGCGCTCGGTCACGAGTCTCAACTCAATCAACCACTCCCCGCAACACCTCATAAAACCGCCACACATCCTCAAACGAATTGTACATCGGCACCGGAGCCACCCGAATCACGTCCGGTTCCCGCCAGTCGGCGATAACGCCCGCCGCGGTGATGGATTCAAACAGCCTTTTGTCCGCCTTCCGCACCTGAATGGACAATTGCGAACCCCGCTGCGCCGGATCGCTCGGTGTGATGATATTAATAACGTCATCGCCCAGGCTGTTCACCAGAAACGCTAAGTAACCCGTCAGTTTTACGGCTTTTTGACGCAAGTTGGGCATTCCCACTTCGTCGAACAGTTGCAAAGAAGACCAGACCGCCGCCATCGCCAGGATCGGTGGATTGCTGAGTTGCCACGCTTCCGCCGTTGGGATGGGGTCAAAGGCGTCACGCATTTTGAAACGTGTCGTTTTGTTGTGGCCCCACCAGCCCTCGAAACGCGCCAGGGTCGTATCCCGCAGGTGGCGTTCGTGGACAAAGGCACCACTCATTCCGCCGGGACCTGCGTTGAGGTATTTATAGTTGCACCAAACAGCAAAATCACAGCCCGTTTCGTGCAAATCCAGCAAGACATTACCCGCTCCGTGGGCGCAGTCGAAGCCGACTTTGCAACCCTTGGCGTGGGCGTGCGTGGTGATGCTTTTCATATCGAAAAACTGGCCCGTATAGTAGTTCGTATTACCCAGTAGAACCAGGGCGATTTCGTCGCCTCGCTGATCGATTACTTCCAGAA
>JBCDIR010000480.1:0-3532 GCA_038748735.1 Bacteroidota bacterium
CAAGCCAGGAATTAGTTACCGTTGGCAAACACCAACGAGTCCGGTAAGGTATAACAGCAAAAGCGTACACTAATATGAAGATTAATATCCCAGAAACGGAACAAGAACGCGTTGTCATCATCGGCGGTGGATTTGCGGGTTTGGCGGCCGCCCGGCGTTTGGCCAAAGCCAACTTTCAGGTAGTACTCATTGACAAAAATAATTTTCACCAATTTCAGCCACTCTTTTACCAAGTAGCGATGGCTGGCCTGGAACCTAGTTCTATTTCCTTCCCTTTTCGCAAACTTTTCCGCCGCAACAAGAACGTTTTCATCCGCGTCTGTGAAGTCAACGAAATTCAGACGGAGCAGCGACAGATCAAAACTACGCTCGGGCGGTGCAATTATGATCACCTCGTCCTCGCCATTGGGGCCGATACGAATTATTACGGTAATGAAGCCGTAGCCAAGCATGCGCTACCGATGAAATCGGTGGGAGAGGCCTTGTACTTACGTAACCAAATGTTCGACCACTTCGAGCAGGCGCTCTCCACCGTCGATTACGAGCAGCGGCAGGGCTTGATTGACATTGTGGTCGTTGGTGGTGGTCCCACGGGCGTGGAACTCTCCGGTGCCTTAGCTGAGATGAAAAAGTACATCCTACCCAAGGATTATCCCGAACTGGACTGCTCTGAAATCGACATTTACCTCATTCAGGGGGCAGATCAGGTGCTAAAAGGCATGTCCGAAGAATCGTCGGAAAAGGCATTGGAGTACCTGGTCAATATGGGCGTGAAAGTCAAACTCAACACCCGCGTAGACAGCTACGATGGCGAGTTTGCCTACCTCAGCAATGGTGAAAAAATTCGCAGCAATAAAGTTATTTGGGCCGCCGGAATACACGGTAACGTCATCCCCGGTTTGCCGGAATCTGCGACCACTTACGGTCGTCGTCTGGCCGTGGATCGCTACTCCCGCGTGCAGGATACGGACCGCATCTACGCCATCGGTGATATTGCCTATATGGAAGAAGAAGCGTTTCCCGAAGGTCACCCCCAAGTCGCACAGGTGGCCCTGCAGCAAGGGGAACAACTGGCCAAAAACTTGCTGCGCAGCAGCCAGGACGATAGCGACTGGACGGCTTTTTCTTATAATGACAAGGGTTCTATGGCTACCGTCGGTCGCAACCGCGCCGTAGTAGATCTGCCCCGTTTTAGTTTTCAGGGATTTATCGCTTGGGCCGCTTGGTTAGTGGTACACTTGTTCGCTATACTGGGGGCTAAGAACAAGTTGTTCGTCTTCATCAATTGGGTGTGGAACTACCTGACGTACGACCAAAGTTTGCGCCTCATCATTCGAGCAAAAGGGAAAGATAAGTAATGGGATCGCTTTGTTACCGCTAGTGAGGGTTTGCAACCTACATCATCGACATTAGTCAGCTAGACATAAGCGACACGCTAATTAACACATCGCGGGTAAGGACGCATTGCAATGCGTCCGCCCGATCAGTCAAAAATATACCGCACCCCCAACCGCATCCGCCAGCGGGAAAGTCGATCATTAATGGTGAAGCGTTCTGCACCGAGACGCTCTTCCGCAAAGCTAAACTGCGGCGTAGTCCCGTCGGCAGCGTAGCCCTCGAAGTCAATCAACGAAAAAGCGAAGGGATTATCGTAGACTACTCCCGCGCTACTCGAAAAGAGATTAGCCAAATTGAAAATGTCGGCAGAAAGTTGAAATTTGTGCGTTTTAGTTGCCGTCTTGATCCCAAACGTTTGCGCAATTCGCAAGTCCAACTGCTGCGTGAAAGGCGTCCGCCCACTGTTTTTGCTGGCGTAGCCGCCGCGTTGAGCTTTGAGTTCTTCGTTGGCTTCGATATAAGCATCTAAGGCGCTCCACTGACTAGGGTCTACTAAGTTGATTTCCGAAGCATCGGCGGGTATCCAAATCAGGGACCGTCTACGGCTGACACTGCCCGTTTCTGCGTTGAGGTTACGTGCGTCGCGGCCACCGTATACGTACGAAAAAGGTTGACCCGAACGACCTTCGTAGAACAACGAAATACGCGTCACGTTCGACTTCTTCCGGTTCCACGCCTTCTCGTAGCTGAGGAAAGCCAACGCACGTGAACCGACGGAAAAAACGGAGCGCCCCGTCACCGCGTCATTACGACCATTGATGCTAAAAGCCTCATCCCACTGGGAAGAGTTTTGCGACGAGGTGCCGTCTAAAAGTGTGTTAGCATCACTGTAATTATAGGCCGCAAAAAAGGAGAGACCTTTGGTCAATTGCTTGCTGACGGAAGCCGTCAGGTTGTACGCATTCCCCGCTTGCGTATTGGAAATCAAGTAAATCGCACTATAATCCGTGTTGAGTCGGTTGCCCGTAAAAATGGGGCGATTATCCGGCGTACCCGTCCAGGTGAAATTGACCGTTGGGTCCGTATTAAGGTTGGTGTAAGTAATGTCGTTGAGGGTGCGCGTATAAACTCCTTCCAGCGTAAGGTCCCAGCCACTGAAGTTGCGGTCTAGTGCTAGACTGGCCCGGAGAACCTGCGGGTTGCGAAAGTCTTGGGCAAAGAGGTCCACCTGACCAGCGGGGGTAGCAAAATCAGGATCAATGGGCTGGTTTTGTACGTTTGGCTCGAAGGGCTGATCGAGTAAAAACACACTCCCGATGGTCTGTCCGTTATTGACGTAGCTACCACTCGGCCACACAAATGGTAAACGACTGGTGAATACACCCGCTCCGCCGCGAATGTTAGTTTTTGCGTTGGGCTGAAAAGCAAAACCCAAGCGTGGTGACCACATCAGTTGCCCCTTTGGAGCGGTGCCATCGGCAACGTCTGCCAAGTCGTGAGCGGCCAACAATGAGGGTAGGGTAGTAGTGGTGAAATTGTTGGGAAATACCGGGTCATTCTGTATAGATGGTAGGTCCAAGCGCAGTCCGTAGGTAAAGGTGAAACGTGGTCCCATTTCCCATTCGTCCTGCGCGTAAAAACCGAGCTGCATGGCGCTAAAATTAGCCGCAGCGTCGGAGTCATCTCCCGCCGTTTCGTCGGTCAGTGCGTAGGTACGAAAGAAGCGCTCTGCATTGTTCCCCGCAAGAAAATCAGTG
Source organism: Bacteroidota bacterium (assembly GCA_038748735.1). Classification (GTDB taxonomy): domain Bacteria; phylum Bacteroidota; class Bacteroidia; order Chitinophagales; family Saprospiraceae; genus Lewinella. The sequence continues at coordinate 3,096 of JBCDIR010000480.1, forward strand.
AGCGAGCTGAATTCGTACACACCGTAGTTTTGTCGAATAAAGAGGTAGTTAAAGTTGCTGAACTCATTGTGCGTACCGAACGTGAGCGTGTGCTTACCTTGGTACAATTGCAAATTATTGGTAATGGTGAAAACGCGCTGTTCTAAGCTATTTGCGGTGGATAAGCCGTCCGTACCCAGGCGAATATTTCCACCCGGATCACTGATGTTTACGAAAGGAAAGTCACCCCCCAGTGGGTCACGGTCGTCGAGTACGGAAGTGAAACCAATGATGAAGTCATTAGCTGCCGTGGAGCTGAAAGCCGTATTCAACTCAGCGGCAAAGGAGTGCGTTTGGTGCTGAGTGGTAAAGCCATTATTGGCAAAATTAATGCGTGTCGGTAAGGACGGATTAACGCGTTGTTCATCACCACGGGTAAATTGGTGCCGCAGGGTTAG
>JBCDIR010000481.1:0-3527 GCA_038748735.1 Bacteroidota bacterium
GTGCCAGCTCGGCTGGAGTGTAGCGCTGTGCTAGTTGTTCCCGTATTTTGTCCAGGGGAAGGGCTGTAACACTCAGACTATCCAGACCACATTCCGTTCGATAAACGAGATCGAAGCGGTCGACTTTCCCAAATTCATAATAGTACCAGAGCGCGAAACTCAAACTATTGAGGTCATTATACTTAACGCGCTCAATGTAGCCATCCGAGCCAAACAATTCGCCAATTTCCTGTACTAACGCTGCGGGCGTACGCCCATTGATGCGGACAATCTCTTGGCCCCGCAAGTCGTGCTCTCCCGTACTACCGTCGTAGACAGCATACATTTTTCGGTCCAGAAAGGCCACGGAGATAGGAAATAATCGCCCTTGGTTGAGAACAGTTGCTTGTACTTCGGCGGGTAGCGCCATATTCGCGTGGTCTTCTCGCGTCAGGGCCAGTAGGCGTGCTGCTTGGCGGTAAAACCCCAAAACCGTCAGGCTATCTTGACATGTTGCCCGGGCTGCGCGGAAGGCGGCTTGCAGACTATCGCGGCTAGTGTACCAATAAGCACCCGAATGGTATTGGTCGATCCCTTGCCACAACAGGTCCAAGTCACGCTCCATTTGAGTAGGGGAGAGTAGCGGTAGTCGTAAAGCGCTAAAGTCCTGTGCTTGAACCGCTAAAGTTCCGAGCAGCAGCAGTAGGCAGGTGATCGTATTTTTCAAAATAGGTAGTTTATAAACGAAAGCCCGGACGACGCTTCAAGAGCGGTCCGGGCTAATCCATTACTTTACGTAAGCAAATCTAAAAATACGCTTACTATTTCTTCGTCGTCCGCCGCGCACGGGGAGCGGAACTCTTCACGGCGTTGCGAATGAAGTTACCCCACGTCAGGTTGCTTTTGCCGTCCTTGTGGGCTTGCGCTTTTTCGATGGCGTAGGTAGCCGCCGTTTCTACGACCCACTCAAAGTTCTCCGCCCCGACGGAGTTGATGTCCGCATCGGGGGCAGGGTTGCAGAAGTCAATGGCCATCGGTACGCCGTCACGGATGGCAAACTCTACGGTATTGAAGTCATAACCCAAACCTTGGCAGATCGTCAAGACCAAATCGTGCATTTGCTGGCGCAGTTCGTCACTGACGTCAAAATGCGCGGCGTAGCGCAGGTGGTGTGGGTTACGGGGTTCGTAGTCCATGATGCGGACGTACTTACCACCAATGCCGTAGCAGCGGAAGTAGGCGTCGAACTTGATTTCTTCTTGTAGCATCATCACCAAGCGCTCCGTCTCGCCGTATTTCTCAAAGAAATCCTGCGCATGCTCTACGCGGTAGACACTCTTCCAGCCGCCACCAGCGTGGGGTTTCATATAGGCGGGAAAACCAATGTAGGAGAAGATGTTCTCCCAGTCCATGGGGTAGGCCAGGTTAGAAAACGACTCGGGGGAAGTATCCTCAGGATGGTCCTTGCTGGGGAGCAGTACCGTCTTGGGCACGGGAACGTCCATTTCCGTTACGGACAATACGTTGTTGAAAAATTTCTCATCCGCACTCCACCAAAACGGGTTATTGATGACCGCCGTACCCGTAGCCGCTGCATTTTTTAGGAACGCCCGGTAAAAGGGAACATCCTGTGAAATCCGGTCGATGATGACGGCGTAGCCACACGGCTCCCCTTGCATCACTTTGTCAATTTGCACGGCCTCGGCCATGATGCCTTTCGGTGCTTTCTTATTCACCCGCTCAATAAAAGCCTCTGGAAAGGACCGCTCTTTACCGTAGAGAATACCAATTTTCTTCATAAGAATAGTTAGTTATATCGAATTGCTTTAATCAAAATTTCACCACCACACCTCACCACCTCACCACACCACCACCTTACCACACCACCACCACACACCACAGGGAGGAGTTTGCAACTCCGACCTTTACATCTGGCTCAAATAATGGGGAAACATCTCGCGCCACAGCGGCCAGTCGTGCTTCTGCCAGCCGCGTACGTCTAACCAGTGGTTGATACCCTTGCTATTGAGAATATCGGACATGCGGCGGTTGGGCTCTAGGCAAATGTCCCACTCACTCGTGCCGAGGACAATCTTCATCCCCCACAGTGCCGGATCGTTAGCGTTTTGCATAAAGTCGACCGGATTGTTGAAGTAGACATTGTCATCGTAGTAACCATCCAGGAAGGTTTTGATGTCGAAGGCACCGCTCATGCTGAAGAGGTGACTCACCTGACTGGGGTGGCGAAAGGCAAAGTTGGCGGCGTGGTACCCACCGAAGCTTGGTCCGGCCACGGCCACTTTGTGGGCCGCCGTTTTCATTTGTAGTTGGGGTACGAGTTCTTCGCTGAGGAAGCGATCGTAAGCCATATGCGCTTGTACCTTATGTGCAGGGTGAATACCGCGATTGTACCAGCTATCGGAGTTGATACTGTCGGGACAGTAGATTTGCACCATACCCTTTTCTACGAACCAACGGGCGGATTCCACGAGTTTGAAATCCTTGTTTTCGTAATAACGCCCCATGGTGGTGGGAAACAAGATGAGGGGGTAACCGCGGTCACCAAAGACGAGCATGTCGATATTACGACCGAGATTATGAGAATAGAATTGAGTAAATTGTTCCTGCACTGTGTTCCTTTTTTGCGCAAAAGTAATACGTTTGCCACTTTTAACCAACCCATCTGTTTGGTTTACAGTGGATTATGGGCCTTGGTTAGGAATTTAGATTTGCGTCTATTCCAAGATACTGTTTTTTATTTGGCTGCTTATGCTCCCGGCGATTTATTCTTCTCAAAAAAAATTTTTACCTACGCGCTCAGAAGTAAAGAATAAGGTCTAATGCCAGTAGCCAGTTGGAGGAAATGGTGGGAAAAGATGCGGCGCCGAACCCTGATTCGTCAAGAAACGCAGGTGGTCTTCAGTACCGCTTTAGAACGAGAAGTTACCGTAGATTTTTATTACCCCAAACGACTGCCGCGCCAGCCGCTGCGTTTGTGCATCTGTCAAGATGGACAGGACGTGCGACGCATGAACTTACCGCAAATTCTAGCGCAACTCTGGCGGGAAGGTTATCCGCCACTCCTCTTCGTGGCCGTACACGCCAACGCAGATCGTATGCAGGAGTACGGTACCTACGCCCGGGTGGACTACATGGGCCGGGGGGCACGTAGTCCCTTGTACGTTGATTTTGTGCGGCACGAGTTACTGCCACTACTGACGGAAAAATTCACCATCAGCACTGATCCACGACACCGTACCGTTGCGGGTTTTTCACTGGGTGCGTTACCCGCTTTTGACTTGGCCTGGCACTTTCCGCAAACGTTTGGGCAAGTGGGCGTCTTCTCCGGAGCGCTGTGGTGGCGAGCGGCCAAATTCAACCCCCAAGACCCCGACGCGAACCGTATCCTCCACCTCCAAGTAGCCCAATCCGTAACGGTACCCGCCGTCCGCTACTGGTTCCAAACGGGGACCGAAGACGAAACCGAAGAAAAGTCGAAGCGCCGCCGCACCTCACGCGTGAAAAAGGCAGACGCCGAAGAGCCGGAA
>JBCDIR010000482.1:0-3523 GCA_038748735.1 Bacteroidota bacterium
CTGATGGACGAACCCTTCGGGGCTTTGGACATCAATACGCGCCTCCAAATGCAGGACCTGCTGGCCGACCTCTGGCGAGATATTCACCCCACGATCGTTTTCGTGACGCACGACATCTCGGAGGCCGTCTACCTAGCGGACGATATTTACATCATGGCTAAGGCGCCTTCGCGTTTCATTGAGCATATTCCGGTGACCTTGCCCCTCCAACGCGACCGGGAAATGAAGCGTGATCCGCAATTTACCGAACTGGTACGGCACGTGGAGGATCGGATGTTGGCGGTGGCGGAGTCGTAATGGTGATTAGCTAAACTTTGATTAAGCTCATCAGCCTTTCGTTTTTAATTATGGACAAGTAAAATTTAATTTTAACGCCAAGCAACTTGCGCCGAATATTATTTTCACTTAAACTTGTAGAGAAAATTTAAAAACACGTTATTCTTCGAAGATAACGCGCCACTAAGCTTGAAGTGGAATAATCTCTGACATCCCATCGCAGAAATATTTTTGATGCCTTTATGCTCACCGGGAATGTTCGTACTAAAGGGCAACAATGATCAGGTTTTGTCTGGTGGAATTTCCAAATGAGTAATATCAAGCAAAGAGGAGATTTGGATGTTGTAATTGGTGGCTCAACAGTAACTTATACTGTCGATAAGGAAGCCGATGGTGTAAATCAGGTCGTGGTGGAAGTTTTTCAATGTGATGGTTGTCCGGGCTTTTGTGGACCTTTCGGCGTTGAACACTATGCAAGACAAGGAAGTAAAGATGGGGAATGCAACACCCAACCTCCCTACCAAAGTGGTTGCTTCTAAAAGCAGACTATACAATATGACTCTCCTTTCATTAAAAGAAGTTACACTGGGCCTTGGCATCTCGCTAAGGTCCAGTATTCGCTTAGGAATTGGGCTCTTATTACTTTGCCTTAGTTATTTTATCGTTCACTCCCAAAACTGCCACTTGCACGGCTACCTCACGGAGAAAGGCACCCAGGAACCGCTCGTAGGAGCTAGTGTTTACGTGCCAGCAGTAGGCAAAGGCGTGGTGACGAACTACGCGGGGTATTACAATTTAAGTCTACCTTGTTCTAGCGAGTCGCGGATCGTTTTTCACCAAATTGGCTTTACGTCCGATACAGTCGTAGCTAGCTTAACGCAAGATAGTAGCTTCAACCTAGCCTTGAAAGTTGCGGAGTTGGCAACGGTAGAAGTCAGTGCGTCCCCGTGGCAGCGACGTATGCCGGGCCAGATCAGTATGCCCGTCCAAACCTTGGAGCGGATTCCAGTATTACTGGGCGAACCCGACCTCATCAAATCTTTGCTGTTACTGCCCGGTTTTGCCCCGACCAACGAGGGAACGGCGGGCCTGAGCGTACGGGGCGGTAGCGTAGACCAAAACCTGATTACGCTGGATGGTAGTACCATTTATAATAGTGGACACTTGTTTGGTTTGGTCTCTACTTTTCACCCCAACGTCACCAAGCAAGTGGATACTTACAAGGGCTTTTTTCCGGTCCGCTACGGGGGGCGATTATCTTCCGTCGTTGACGTGACGATGAAAGAAGGAAACGCTACGGCGCATAAACGCGCAGCCAACTTAGGTTTAATCAATTCCAGCCTACTGTTAGAAGGGCCGTTGAGCAACAACAAAGGGACGTACCTACTAGCCGGGCGCATGGCGCATTCCGGCATCATCACCCTGGGTTCGCTGCCCAGCTATCTGAGCGGTAAGAGCCTGATCTTTGCGGGTATGTACGATTTTAACGCTAAGCTGAGCTGGCGACTCAAAGATCAAGCCAAGCTGAGTTTGAGCGTTTTCATTGGTGACGATTTTTGGGGCAGCAGAAGTAAGCAGGATAGTGAACTAGGCGACGCCATCCTCAACTGGGGCAACCGAGCGCTGGCACTACGCTATCTGCGCCCGGTCGGAAGACGTGGCTTTGCCAACACCAGCCTGAACCTCAATAGCTTTGCGAATAACCTCAACAGTTCGCTGCGAGACGCCAACAATCGGGAGCTAATCGGGAAGGTTAAGACACGAGGTGTTATAAACGAAATAAGCGTACGGCACGAATATCAATGGCAGCTCCTCCGACACCGAATCAGTTGGGGGTTGGAAGCCATTGCACAGTCCAACAATCCTATCCGCACGGAAATTACGGAAGGAAATGAGCCGAGACAAAATTTTGCTGGCAACTCCACTCGGTCTATCCAGTCGGCCGTTTACGCCTCCGACACTTGGTCCGCCACCAAAAGCATCGAACTGACGCTCGGTGCGCGTTTTAGCACCTATTTGACCAGGGCACTGTTATTCCCAGCGCTCGAACCACGCGCGGCCCTCAGTTGGCAGCACAACGAGCAAACTTGGCAAGTTAGTTACAGTAGAATGGTGCAGCCGCTCCACCGCGCCCAGGTGCAGGGTGGTAGTGTCGGTTTGTTTTACGAATACTGGCTACCGGCTACTTCCTTTGCGCTGCCGCAGTTTGGCAATACTTTTGCGCTGCGTCACGCACGTCCGTGGTCGCAGGGGCAATGGAGTGTGGAAGCCTTTTGGCGTAATATGAATAATCAAGTAGAGCAGAAAAATACGACAACTCTACTAGGTGTCGGCAGTGGTGCCAACGCCTGGACACAAGATGTGTACATCAGCGGACGCGGGCGGGTGTACGGCATTGAATTATGGGGCGAAAAGCAAATCGGTAAGTTACAGGGCTGGCTCGCATATACTTTCAGTCGCAGCGAAAGACGATTTTTCCAAATCAATGACAACAACTGGTTTCCTTTTGATTTTGATCGTCCGCACGATGTGGAACTGAGTTTAACTTACGCTTGGCACAAAAAGTGGCAGTTTGCAGCTAATTTTGTGTACCAAACGGGCGTACCCATTAATTTCCCCGACAGCTACGTGCGCACCATCGAAAACCAAACGCGTTTTGTCTTTACTGAGCGTAATAACGGCCGCTTACCCGACTACCACCGCTTGGATGTCAATGCCACTTATCACTTTACTACCCGGCGAAAAGGCCGCAAGGCTAAGCTGGTTTTCGACCTTTACAATGCTTATGGCCGTATTAATGCTATCGCCTTACGCTTCGGCACTTCTGGCATCCGTAGTCCACAAGAAAATAGCGTTTTGGAAGTGGAACGCATTGCTGCTTTCCGCTTCGTACCCGCACTCAACTATCACGTATCATGGTAAAAAGCATTTTCCCTTGTCTGCTCTTGCTGGGACTGGTCTTCAGTTGCCGGGTGGAGCAACCTAATATTTCACTGGAATATTCTGGCGATCAATTGGTACTTAATGGCTTTATCGGGCGGGATAGGATTGAAGTTTTTGTGGGACGCACGCAAGACTTCAATGGTGAACTCTCTTTCAATGGAGGCGATACACTACATACGGCTACCGTTAATTTAGTAGACATTAACGACAGTACATTGTATACTATCCCTCACGTAGAAGCTGGGAATTATGTACTAGAACTATCTACCTTGTTACCCACAAGCACTGATTTTCGCCTGGTCGC
>JBCDIR010000483.1:0-3522 GCA_038748735.1 Bacteroidota bacterium
ATTCCCGAAACGACGGGTACCATTCCGGGTAACGCGCGCCAAAAGGCGGACTACGTTTTAGAACACTACCAACACGACTGCTTTTCCGAAGATACGGGGCTGGAAGTGACGGCCCTAGACGGTCGACCGGGCGTGGATACGGCTTTTTATGCGGGTCCTGCACGCGACGCCGTGGCCAATATGGAAAAAGTCCTGGCCGAACTGGCCGCACACGAAGACCGTAGTGCACGCTTCCGCACTGTTATCACGCTCCACCTGGAAGGAGAAGTTCATACGTTTGAAGGTATTGTGAACGGTACGATTGCCACCGAACGCAGTGGGGCCGAAGGTTTTGGTTATGACCCCATTTTTATTCCCGAAGGGCACCAGACGACTTTTGCCGAAATGGACCGAGCGGCCAAAAATGCCATCAGCCACCGCGGGCGGGCCATTGCCAAACTCCAAGCGTTTCTCCAAGCCCGTAAGTCCTGATGGTGATGAAGCGACAAAATGGGTTGATACTGTTGTTTGCACTGGCTGTCTTGGTGTACGGTTTGTCCCAATACCTGGACCAAGGCCGCAGCCCCGTCTTTGAGGCGGCTTTGTTGGATTTTCTTCCCCACGAAATAGAAGAAATCAGCGTAGCCAGCAGCGGCGAGCTTCCCTTTCGCTTGTTGCTCCGTCAGGGGCGCTGGTTACTCTTAGCCGACAAGGTCAACGAACCCGCCGACGCCAACGCCATCCGCCTTTTACTCGACCGCTTGCGGAGTATACGAACCGACCGCGTGATCAGTGACCAGCCGGCTCATTGGTCCGACTACGGGGTCGATCAGGGGGAAGGAACGCGTATCTGCCTCCGCAATTACGAAAAAACTGCACAATGTGTGCAACTGAGCCACCTGTCCGTTGGGGCAAAAACGGCCTACGCCCGCCTACCCGACCGCCCCGAAGTCTACGCTTTTGCGGGAGATCGGCTGCATTTTTTTACGGGTAAAATGGACCTTTTCCGCTTTCAAGCCTTAACAAATTTTAGTGGGCCCATTACCCAACTCCGCTGGACCAGCCCGACGGATACCCTGCTAGCCCGGCGGGACAGTTCAGCATGGCAGTTTTCCCCGCCAGACACGCTGGTACGGGACAGTATCGCCTGGCTCACTTACGTAGAACAATTACCGCGCCTGGAAGCCCCCGCCGCCGCTGCTAACTTCGACGAGTTGGCCCTGGATAGTGCCTGGATTTGGAATTTACAATTGGTGACGAACGACCGCAGTGTGCAGTTACGTGCCTTTCACGACTCGCTGCGCACGCCCACCTATCTGTTACACAGTTCGCAGTTTCCGCAACGCTGGTTGGCGGCGGACAGTGCGTTCGTGGCGGGCTTGACGTGGCCGTGGGTGGCCACAACGCTAGCGGACGTACCTGATTAGCGTTAGACTGGTTCTGTGAGGGCTTGTAAAACTCTGTCCACTATTCTTCCCATCAGCCGCAAAAAAATTCGTTTCTTTGCAGTCGAAAAGTAACTAATCCGGTATTGGATTGTTCTTCTAATGTATTTGTTCATTAACCAGCGAAATATCGCCCTATGGCAACAGCAACACCAACGAAAAAGCGTGTGAGTAGAAAGAAGAAATTGGCGTACAGCAAAGAGCAGTACCTGGAGTGGTACACGCTGATGTTGCGCATTCGTAAGTTTGAGCAGAAGGCGCTTCAAGCCTACGGCCAGCAAAAAGTGCGTGGCTTTTGTCACGTATATATTGGTCAGGAGGCCATTACCGCTGGGATGGAATCAGCATTGCAAGAAGGTGATGCAATTGTGACGGCTTATCGCCAACACGGTACGGCCATTGGTCGCGGCATTGGCACTAAAGAAGCCATGGCCGAGCTATTTGGCAAAGCCACGGGGGTCAACAAAGGCAAAGGAGGTTCGATGCACTTTTTCAGTGCGGCCAACCGCTACTTTGGAGGTAACGGCATCGTCGGGGCGCAAATTCCGATTGGTACGGGTATCGCTTTCGCGGAACAGTACCGAGGTACGGACAACCTGTGCGTAACCATGTTTGGGGATGGGGCCGCTCGTCAAGGGGCGCTGCACGAGTCCTTCAATATGGCCATGACCTGGAAAATTCCGGTCCTCTACGTCCTGGAAAACAACGGCTACGCCATGGGTACGTCCGTAGAGCGTACGTCTAATGTACTGGACATGGTCAAGCTGGGTGCTTCTTACGATATGCCGAGCGAGTCGGTAGACGGTATGGACCCCGCCGCCGTACACGAGGCCGTGACGCGTGCCGCCGAGCATATCCGCGCGGGCAAAGGACCTTACTACCTCGAAATTCGGACCTATCGCTACAAAGGCCACTCCGTTTCGGACCCGGCCAAGTACCGCACCAAGGACGAAGTAAAAGAATACCAAGACCGCGACCCCGTCAAAATCACGGAGCGCACCATTCTTGACAACAAGCTAGCGACGGAAGAGGAAATCTCCGCCATTAAGCAAGCCGTCAACGACGAGATCAAGGAGGCGTACCAGTTCGCGGACGAGTCTCCCCTACCCGACCCGGCGGACTTGTACACAGATAACTACTTGCAAGAGGATTATCCGTTTTTGACGTAGCTGGCGTGATACGCAGTTGTTGTGTTCACCTCGGTTTCGCAGCAAACGCAACGGCCCTTGCAAAAGGTGTAGTACATTAGACTTGTTCTGCAGGCCCTCAAATGGCTACGAGCGGCGAAATTTCATCCTGTACTTCGTTAAAAAGCCTCGCTGTCTCGGCTCAGCCGAGATCGCCTACTTTTTTTGCCTTATCCAGAATAAAATTCGCTACCCTCTCGCTCATCCAGGACCCACAGGACAAGTCTATTATTACGAGCATCCCGAATTTTTGCTAGTGCAAAAATTCGGGATGTTTGTTTTATTACTATCTTTGCCGCGTTTTAACACCAACTTTATAAATACACACGATAATGGAAAAATAAAAGAACCACACGGCTCCCAGCGAAGAGAAGCTGGCGAGCACGGTTCAGAATAAGTCAATCACCGAGATTTTTGAGGAAAACCAGGGTATCATTACGTACCTACTGATTGGTCTTTTTGTGGCAGTCGGTGGTTATCTGTTGTACCGCCAACTGGTGCTACAACCCAAAGAAAAAGAAGCAGTACAGCAAATGGCGCAAGCACAGATGCAGTTTGAGCGCGACTCCTTTGCCCAGGCGCTCACCAACCCGGCGGCTGGTTTCCCCGGTTTTGCGGAATTAGCGGATGAATTCAGCGGTACTAAAGCGGGCAATCTATCTTTGTACTACGCTGGTATCTGCTGCTTGCAGTTAGGTCAGTTCGATGCGGCCATCGACTATTTAGAGGATTTTAGCCCATCGGGAGACATCACGCCCGCTACAAAAGCCGGAGCGTTGGGCGATGCGTACTCCGAAAAAGGAGATTTTGACCAAGCACTTTCTCTTTATAACAAAGCAGCGGGGGCTTCTAGTAACACACTGCTAAAAGCAGTTTACCTCAAAAAGTACGGTATGCTCAGCGAGCGCCAG
>JBCDIR010000484.1:0-3516 GCA_038748735.1 Bacteroidota bacterium
AACTCCCACGCGATGGGCGTCCCGTACTTGTCGTAGAGGTAGACCGCGTCGAGCAGCTCGCCGTAGATGTCGAGCTGGAGCCTGCTCAGCAGGATACGGTGGTGTATCTGGCTCCCCAGGATACGCTCGTGACGCTGACGCACCCGATGGGTGGACTCGTGGCGGAGCACACGCTCGTGGCGGGGCAGACCCTGTTTTCGTTGGCCAAATTTTACGGCATTTCTACGCGTGAATTGTACGCCTACAACCCGCACGTGACGAGTAGTTATCGCCCCGGGGATGTTGTACTACTGCCGCTACCGCTCAAAGCTATCGTACGCCAAGTGCCGCCGCCGCTCATGCTCGAAGGGATGGCTCCGGTTTACTACCGTATTCGTAGAGGAGATACCGTTTTTGGTATTTGTAACCGCTCTTTTGAGATTGAACAAGCGTGGTTGCAGTACCTCAACCCCAGTGTACTGGTGACGGGGCTCGCCCCCGGTGAGTTACTACACATCGGTTGGATAACGCCGCAGCCTATTCCGCAGGAGTGGCACGAATTCACGGGCAGTCCCTACGCCCGGATGAATCAGCCGATGAAGTTGGCCTACATGCAACGCTCCGCCGCTCGCCGGATTCGCAGCCAGCGTGGTGCCGCCACTTGGCCGCAAGATTTGCCACCGGAAGACGATGGTTTCTTTTGCCTACACCGCAACGCACCCATCAACAGCTACGTCGAAGTATATAATCCCCTGACGCGCTGGACGATCTACCTAAAAGTCAGCGGGCGCTTACCCGAACGTGTCTATGACAATAGTACGCTGGTCGTCATTTCTCCCTTGGCCGCTAAAGCACTGGGGGCCAAAGACAACCGTTTTTACGTCCACCTGAACCATTACTAATGGTTGGCTGTTTGTAAACTTAGTGTTAGGAATACACTAAATGCTTTGTTATTCCAGAATTGGTGCTATTTTTGCGGAAATTTGCACCAGCTTATTTCATCAAACAAACTTCGCACAGTATGGCAAAGAAAATTGCTATCAATGGTTTTGGACGCATTGGCCGTCTCACATTCAGAAACTTGCTCAATAAAGAAGGCGTAGAGGTAGTGGCCATTAACGACCTTACGGACAATAAGACCTTAGCCCACTTGCTGAAGTTTGACTCCGCGCAAGGCCCCTTTGAAGGTACCGTAGAAGCTACTGACGATGCCCTCATCGTCAACGGCAAGCGTATTTTGGCGACGGCTACTCGCAACCCCGAAGAGCTACCCTGGAAAGAAAATGAAATTGACCTAGTGCTAGAGTGTACGGGTATTTTCCGTACTAAGGAGAAAGCAGGACTTCACCTCAAAGCAGGCGCTAAGGATGTGCTGATTTCTGCCCCCGCTAAGGGCGAAGGTGTACAGACTATCGTACTGGGCGTAAACGACGACGAGTTGGACCGCCGCAAGAACGTTTTCTCCAACGCGTCTTGTACCACGAACTGTCTGGCTCCCGTGGTCAAAATTTTGAACGATAACTGGGGCATCGACTACGGTTCGATGACTACCACGCACGCCTATACTGCGGACCAACGTATCCAGGATGCACCGCACAGTGACTTGCGTCGTGCACGGGCTGCGGCCTACAATATCGTACCCACCAGTACGGGGGCAGCTAACGCCGTGGGTAAGGTGTATCCTGCCATCAAAGATAAATTGTTCGCCATTGCCGTACGGGTACCGGTCATCACGGGTTCGATGATCGAATTGAACGTGGTGATGGACAAAGCGGTAACGGTAGAAGAGGTGAATGCTGCTTTCAAAGCCGCCGCCGAAGGTCCAATGAAAGGGGTGTTGGAGTATTCCACGGACCCACTCGTATCGAGTGACATTGTGCGCAATCCACACTCCTCTATCTTCGATTCACTCATGACGGCCGTCAACGGTAAAATGTTGAAAGTCGTTAGCTGGTACGATAACGAGGCGGGCTATTCTGCTCGTTTGGCCGATTTCGCTCACGTTATCTTAACGAAATAATTTTGTGCTCCCTTCGTGGGGAGTTGCAACACTAAGACTTGCCAGGCCATTTAGGTCTGGCAGGTCTTCGTTTTTTTAGGGTTCAACTCGTGGCTGCTCCACTATCGTCGTTGCCGTATGGTGAACTCATCTTTTAAAATTACTACCATTATGCTTCATACCGCCGGAAAAAAAGCCCTCATTCGCGTCGATTTCAATGTTCCCTTAGACGCCAATCATCAAATCACGGACGACAACCGCATCCGCGCTGCGGCACCCACCATTAAACAAGTGCTGGCCGAGGGTGGCGCGGCCATCTTGATGTCGCACCTCGGGCGTCCGCAGAAGAAAAAAAAGGAAGACGGTAGTATCGACGTGGACAAATTCACGCTACGTCACATCGTTGCGCAGCTGTCTAGTGTCCTGGGGGTTGACGTACAATTTTGTTCGGAAACGGTAGGGGAGAAGGCCCAGAAAATGGCCGCAGCCCTGCAAGCCGGCGAAGTACTGCTGTTGGAAAACACCCGCTTCCACCCCGGAGAATCCAAAGGCGAGGAGGAGCTGGCCAAAGCGATGGCCGCGCTAGGGGATGTCTACATCAACGACGCCTTCGGTACGGCGCACCGCGCGCACGCTTCGACTGCGGTCGTAGCCAAATTTTTTCCGCCCGAAGCCAAATCACTCGGTTTGTTGGTGGAAAAGGAAGTAGAAAGTGCGGACAAAGTACTGCACGATGCCCAGCGCCCCTTTACGGCCATCGTGGGTGGCGCTAAGGTTTCCGACAAAATCCTCCTCTTAGACCAGTTATTAGACTCCGTTGACAACCTCATTATCGGCGGGGGAATGGCCTATACTTTTGCCAAAGCACAAGGTGGTAATATCGGCAATTCCATCTGCGAAGAGGACAAGCTAGACCTGGCATTGGAGCTGCTCGAAAAAGGTAAACAGAAAGGCGTAAAAATCTTATTGCCGCTGGACAATAAGATCGCTGACGACTTTTCCAACGAGGCCAATACCGAATTTCGCGCTACGGGCAATATTCCTGACGGCTGGGAGGGCTTGGACATTGGTCCCAAAACCGTCGAGGCTTTTGGAAAAGTCATCCTCGAATCTAAGACCATTCTGTGGAACGGACCGATGGGGGTATTTGAATTTGAGAACTTTGCCCACGGTACTAAATCCGTCGCGGAGTTCGTAGCCAAAGCGACCCAGAATGGGGCTTATTCCCTGATCGGTGGCGGAGACTCCGTAGCGGCGGTCAATCAGATGGGACTGGCCGAACAAGTGAGTCATGCCTCAACGGGGGGCGGTGCCATGTTGGAGTATTTGGAGGGCAAAACTTTGCCCGGGATCGCAGCTGTACAGGCGTAGGATTCACCTTTTGGCGAACATAAATAAGTTTCGTTCGTTGAGAAAGCGCCGTAGTTAGTCGAAAAATCCGACTTTTCGTGCTGGGGCATTCCTAAGCAGCGTTACTTTTGACTTTTATAACCATCTAATAGACATTATGAACACAACCTGTTATAGGTCTAAACTTG
>JBCDIR010000485.1:0-3514 GCA_038748735.1 Bacteroidota bacterium
AGCGGCAAGAAGTACGGGGATCATGCGCGCGAAATCTAGCACGAGGATATTGACCATGATGGATAAATACAAAACGATTCCGAGTCTAGTGGTTTGCTTAAAAAATAATAGGCAAGCTGCTATTATTTGGGAACCTGCGATGAAGACACCGTACCAAAACGAGTATCCGAAATAAAACCAGGTCAATTCAAACCCGGACAGTTCACCAATATTTTTATCCCAAATAGACGGTGAAGAAGAAAATTGCGTTCCCATTATTTTACCAACAGCGTACATCAAAATGATGGAGGCCAAAAAATATCTCGCTATGGTGTGGAGGATAGGGTGTAGTTTAGTCCAGTTCATGGCTTAAGTTTTTATAGAATGTACCGTAACTCGAAAGTCTCATTTTATTCCGAATTCAGTATCGTCTGCTGCTGATAGTTTAAATGCACGCACTGATCAACTGCCGCATTGCACCTACTCCTCTTCTTCCTTCTTCTCTGTTTTGTCCTCGCTCTGGAACGCAAACGGCAACATAATGAACAGTCCAACCATAATGGAGACATCCGCAAAATTGAAGATACCCGTGCGTAAAGTTCCAATACCCATATTCATAAAATCCGTCACGGAGCCGTACAGAATTCGGTCGTAGACATTGCTGATACCACCACCGATAATGAAGCTCATGCCGATCATTTGCCAGCGGTTGAGCGCCTTGGAAAACATAGCGTACAATGTGAGGGCAACGAGCAAAATTGCCGGCAAAAAGTGCAATAAGACCATTCGAGAATCGTCTTGTAAATCCGAACCCATACTCAGGAAAGCTCCCTCATTTTCGACGTATAAGAGCCGAAAAAAATCGTTTAGGTAGCTACTCGTACCGTGGCCGCGGACACTCTCTCGGGCCCAAACTTTTGTCCATTGGTCCAAGCCAATATTGGCAATGATGATGCCTAGTACGGTCACAATTCGTTTGCTCGAAGTATTCATGGGCGCTAAGATAGCGGTTTGGTCGGATTTGTGGATATGGTCCCATCAGCTGGGAGCATTTCATTTTGTCGATGGGAATCTCCAGGTTTACCAAACTTTTTGGAAGTTTAGTAAACCGATTTCTTCGGACAATGCGACATTTTGAAATGCACCCCATCAGCGCAGGTATAACTGCCGGGCCTCTTCGTCCTTTAGTTGGTACCAACGGGTGACCTCGTCCTTGTTCGGACGGAAGTATAAAAAGAAAGCCAAACCTACACAAAAGAAGAGTAGTGGAAAAAGCGTGCCCTCCAAGAGTGCAATGACGAGACAAAATAAATTCCCCGCCTCCAGCATGGCCACGCGTACGATGACGGAAGTACGATAGTGTAAAATTTTTCCTGGAAAATTAGCGCGTAAACGCTTGATACTAGCTTGACGTAAGCGGTTCATCCACCACGCACCACCGAATGCCAAGCAGACAATCAACGCCCCCAAAAAAGGGTAGGCCGATCCTTCTTTCAAGCCCCGGTCCGGCTGCGTAATCAGGAAGACCACCACGAAACAAAAGACGATTTGTCCCAACAACAAGGCAATGTAAAGCAGAAAAGTAGAACGGTAAAGTCCTTGCGCGGAAGTAGGAGACGGTTGAAACATGGTGGTAGTTTTTGCTGGTGAATGAGATTTCGTAAGAAAGGAAAAAAGTTGCGTAATCGCTGCGTCCCTTGCCCCGCCGCGTGTTTTCAACCCTGACCAATAGCGTCAGTGGAGCCAAAATTCTAGTGTTTTTTAGTATTTCCCAAATAATAGGGATGAACACCACCGAATAAGACGCCAGTACTCAACGCCGCATCCGTTTGGGACCGTACCACAACCAAAAACCCGTAACCGTAAAAACCAGCAGCGCCAGACCCGTTAAGGAGGTATACACCAATTTGAAAAAGTTGCTACCCAATTGCCGGTCTATAATGGAGCCATCGTGCATCTGTTCTAGTAGGTCCGAACGGCGTTTGGCCGCGCTGAGAAGTTGCCCCGTGGTAAGGTCGAGTTGGAGTTCGTGGTAATGCGCTTTGAAGGTAAATTTCACCATTCCTTTGCTCGGTCGTACGTCGATACGATCTACTGCTGAGTCGAGTTCGGGATGCAGTGAATCCAGTAAGAAGCGCGCGCGATTTTGTAGCTCATCCAGCGCTTGCCAGTCGGTAGCCAGCGTGCTGATACCACGTTGCGACTTGGGCAGTAAGTAGCCGCCACTATTTTTCTTCCAACCCAGCAGTAAGCCCGTAATACTGATGATCAAAAATAGGGCAAACAGGCTGGCCCCGGTATAGCGATGTACCTTGCGTACGGCACGTAGTAGTCGGGCCTGTTCTTGTCGGCGATTAGGTTTCATCAGACGGCTACGTTAAATTCGCGCAGGGCGCTGTTCAGGCTGGTCTTTTTATCGGTACTCTCCTTGCGTTGACCAATGATGAGCGCGCAGGGTACTTGGTACTCACCCGCTGGAAACGATTTGGTGTAACTACCCGGAATAACCACCGAGCGAGCGGGTACCCGCCCGCGGTAGGTAATCGGTTCCGGCCCCGTAACGTCAATGATGCGCGTGGTCTGCGTTAGCACCACGTTAGCTCCCAGCACAGCCTCTTTTTCTACCTGTACGCCCTCTACTACTATGCTACGAGAACCAATAAAGGCATTATCGTCGATGATTGTTGGTGAGGCTTGGGGAGGTTCCAGTACGCCGCCAATACCCACGCCGCCGCTTAGGTGTACGTTGCGCCCAATTTGCGCACAACTGCCCACCGTCGCCCAAGTATCTACCAACGAACCGCTGCCGACGTAGGCACCAATATTTACGTAACTCGGCATCAGGATTACACCCGCCTCCAAGAAAGAGCCGTAGCGTGCGATGGCGTGCGGTACCACGCGTACGCCTTTAGCCGCAAAATTGCGCTTCAGCGGAATCTTATCGTGAAACTCAAAAGGCCCCACTTCGATCGTCGACATTTGCGCAACGGGGAAGAAGAGACTGACGGCTTTTTTCACCCAGTCGTTGGTTTGCCACTGCCCGTCCGTTGCCGGGTTATTAGGTGTCGCTACGGGTTCGGCTACCCGCAGGTGACCCTGGTTCAATTGGTCCAGAACAGAGCGAATAGCGGCTTGTGTTTCGCTATCCCGTAGCAAACTGCGGTCGTCCCAGGCGGCTTCGACAAGTGAACGTAGTGCCAACATATCAATAACTTGTAGTTACGCTTTTAAGGACCGCAAAGATAACGCATCGGTACTGACGGGGAACCATTCTAATGTCATTCTTGTTAACAAGGGTAACTACACATCGGAGGAACGAAATACTAAAAACAGACTACACGCGTTTTAAATTTCTTAAACGTCTCCACACTACACTTTCTTTACAAGCTACTCCACGAAATTAAGCGAACAATTCAGACAGATGCGACTAATCTCAAAAGCACTGATCTGCCTGCTGTGTTGGTGCGCGAGTAGTACCTACGCGGGGGCAGAAACACGACACATCCACTTGATCAAAGTCTTCGATGACGAAAAC
>JBCDIR010000486.1:0-3509 GCA_038748735.1 Bacteroidota bacterium
CTTACTACTAACAATAAAGATATTCGCCAAATAATTAATAATGAGCCTTGTTAAAAATAACGCTCCCCCCACCACCGGAACTCTTTCCACCCCAGTGTTGTACACTACAACAGCAGTATTACTACACCATGGCAAAACTAAAATTACGCAGCAAGCAGCTTCGGCAATTGGGTTACCCCAAAGGGAAGCTCACCAGCTTGGCCATCAACGTGGCTTACGAGCACTTCCGGCGCGAACCGCAGGAGTGGGTGCTGACCCAGTTGGCCGCCGTGCTGGCCGATCCCGCCGCTTTTCGTACGGCGGAAGGGTGGTCGCGTATTGCCCTGGAACTCCTTGACGAATCACCCATTTCGCCCGCAGGAGGAAAATATAGCTTGGCGAGTACCGCTCCGGACTTTCCCATCTACGGCGCGGAACACATCCAAAAAAGTGCCAAAGACCAGATGTACACGGCCATGCGTTTGCCCGTAGCGGTGCGGGGCGCACTGATGCCCGATGCCCACCACGGCTACGGCTTACCCATTGGTGGGGTACTGGCCACGGAAAATGCCGTGATTCCCTACGGCGTGGGGGTGGACATTGGCTGCCGGATGTGTATGACTTTGTACGACTTATCTCCGCAAAAATTGGAGGAGGAACGCAGTACGTTTCGCAAGCTCCTGCTCGAAAACGCCCGCTTTGGCAAAAGCGTTTTTAGTGATCCCTGGGACGACCCCATTTTTAGCAATGATACCTTCAAGTACGTCAAAGTAGCGCGAGATAATCGGGAAAAGGCCCACCGCCAAATTGGGTCTTCGGGGGGCGGTAACCACTTCGTGGAGTTTGGTGTCGCCCGCTTGACCGACGCGGAAAACGAGTTTGACCTGCCCATTGGTGACTACTTGGCATTGCTCACGCACTCCGGCTCGCGGGGCTTGGGGGCCAATATCGCTAGACACTATACGGACCTAGCGATGCAACAGTGTCGCTTGCCCAAAGAGGCGAAGCACTTGGCGTGGTTACCCATGGACAGTGAAGCAGGACAGGAATACTGGGCGGCGATGAACCTAGCGGGGGATTACGCTTCGGCTTGTCACGACCATATCCACCGGCGGATGGCTAAAGCGCTGGGCCACGACGCCATCGCTCGGGTAGAAAACCACCACAACTTTGCCTGGAAAGAACAACTGGAAGACGGCCGCGAGGTCATCGTTCACCGCAAGGGCGCAACCCCGGCGGGGCGGGGCGTATTGGGCATTATCCCCGGTTCGATGACGGCTCCGGGTTTCATCGTACGGGGAAAGGGCGATTTTCGTTCCTTACAGTCGGCCTCGCACGGGGCGGGACGCTTGCTTTCCCGAACCCAAGCTAAAAACAGCCTTACGCGCAGTAGCGTCTCGCGTTACCTCCGCCAGCAGGGGGTCACCCTCGTCGGCGGTGGCTTGGACGAGGCGCCCATGGCCTACAAAGACATTCATACCGTCATGGCGGAGCAGACGGACTTGGTGGAGGTGCTCGGTACCTTTCATCCGAAGGTGGTGCGGATGGATGGGAATTAGTAACGGACACTCTTCTGGTATCTATACGGATGTTTTACGTACTTTACCCGCCGTAGCGGGTGTCGTTCTTTGCTATAGATGAATTGAATTTAAAAGTACTACGATGAAGATCACCTTTTTTCTACCAATCTCTACCCTTTTAGTCCTACTATTTAGTACCAATTGTAGCCCGTCCACTCCGGAAGAGCAGCAGGCACCCGCCCTGGCCGAGGTGCCAGCGGAAGCGTCTGTTGCTGAAACGCCCCGGGACACGACGCCGCAGCTTACCTTCTCGCTGGATTATATCCGCGGCCGCTTCGATCCCGCCAAACATCCTGATTTCACGAAAGTGGACCCTGACCTCACCGACCGCGACGGTAGCTACTATATGCGCAAGGACGCCTACGCCGCTTTTGTTGCTATGCACACCGCCGCTAAAGCCGACGGTATTCACCTGGAAATCATCTCCGCCACCCGAAACTTTGAGCGGCAAAAGTCCATCTGGGAAGCCAAGTGGAACGGTGCGCGCTTGCTAGAGGGCCGTGAAAAAGCCCCCGAGGTGTATCCCGATCCGAAAGACCGCGCCTTGGCTATCCTCCGCTGGAGTTCGATGCCCGGCACCAGCCGCCACCACTGGGGAACGGACGTTGATTTTAATAAATTAACCAATAGTTACTTCGAGAGTGGCCAGGGGCTAGCCGAGTACGAATGGCTGACGGCCCACGCCCATGCGTACGGTTTTTGCCGCCCCTACTCCGCTAAGGGAGACGACCGCCCCCATGGTTACAACGAGGAAAAATGGCACTGGAGCTACCTACCCGTCGCCCAACAACTAACGGACTTGGCCCGCACCGCGCTGACCGACGAGCAGATTGATGGTTTTGCTGGTGCCGAAGTGGCTCCTGAAATTGGGGTAGTGGAAAAATATGTTTTGGGAATTAGTAGTGCTTGTCAACCTTAGTCGATCAGCTGTTGCAATGCTTGTAACAGTTGTGCTACTTCCGCATCAGTATGACCTGCGCTGAGGACGATACGGGAATAGCGTTGGTCCGTTGGTCCGGGGTAGCGGAAGGAACTGATGAGCAGGTCGCGTTTAGCTAATTGTTCCGTCCAGTCGTGTTGCGCCAAGCCAATCACTGGGAATTCCGGTAGACAACGGATACCAACTCGTCCGTGGAGTAGTTGCTGCACCTGCGCGACGGTAGACTTTAGCCGCTGGCGCTGCGTTTTTAGCAATGCCCCCGCGTGTAACCAGGCGTGTAAAAAAGCCGGATTGGGTGGCGAAGCACCGCCGTAGTGAATCATTCGTTGCAGTGCGCCGATGGTGGCCTCGTCCCCGAGAATGATGCCCGCTGGAATGCAGAGTGCCTTGCCTAACGAAGCCGTGACCATCAGCGGTCCGCTCCACTGACTAGTGAGTTGCCGCCAACTCCCTGCCGATTGGGGGCCGTAATGCCCAATCAGGTGAGAATCATCTACGACTAAGGTGGCCGTTCCTCCCTTGAGCTGCGCTAGGCCGCTTGGCCAAGTGACGCGCAAGGGATTTACACTATCCGTCAGCAAAATATTCCTTTCCTCCTGACTCGCCGCGTGCCAAGTGGCCCAGTCCGTATGCTGAATATTTCCCGGCCAAGTGAGTGCAGGATGAACCAACGGGCTGGCGTGCAACTGCCGTTGTTGCTCCGATAGATAACGTACCACGAGCTGCCCCGCCGCCGTTCCCGAGGAGACGAGCAAGGCCGCAGGCGCACCCGTCCAGTTCGCAATGGCCGCTTCTACCTCCGCAAAGATGCTAGGTACCAGCGTCGAACGTCGAGACCCGCCGTAGTGGGTACCGTAGCGTCGTAAACCTTGTGTCACCAGCTCAATGAAGAGCGGATGACGATCTAAGCCTAAGTAAGAAGTGCCGGAAAAAACGGGCATAACATTGTTTTTTTAAGCCTGAATAAGTTTTTTTTCATTATCCGGATACCAGAACTTATGTCACAATTA
>JBCDIR010000487.1:0-3497 GCA_038748735.1 Bacteroidota bacterium
AAACGCAGGCATAGCCTTAGCTACGGCGAGGCTTTTTAACGAAATTCAGGAGAAAATTTGCCGCTTGCAGCCATTTGAGGCTCTAGCAGAACAAGTCTAATAATAGAAAATAAGTAAGTAGTTATGCGAAAGTGTATCTTCGTAAAAAAGGACATCTTCATCTAAAAAAACTGTTGTGTCGGCACCCACTGCGCACCCCGTTTCGGCGGGCACCATTTATTACGTTGACGTCATCTTGCCACTGGCCATTGCCAAGGCGTACACCTACGTCGTGCCGGAGGAACTGATTCCTTACGTAAAAACGGGGATTCGGGTGGAGGTCCAGTTTGGTAAAAACAAATTGTATACAGGACTCGTAATGCGTATTCACCACGAAACGCCCGCGCAGCAACGCCCCAAGCCCATCCTCAACATCATCGACGAAGAGCCCATCGTCAACGAGCGACAGTTTCAGCTCTGGCGCTGGATTTCGAGCTACTACCTCAGTTCCCTAGGGGAAGTGATGAACGCGGCGCTACCCGCCAACTTCAAGCTCACCAGCGAGACGCGCATCACCCTCGGTCCCCTCTTTCATCAAGATCCCAGCTTGCTGAGTGATAAGGAATACCTCATCGCCGAGGCACTGACCTTGCAAGAGGAATTGTCCATCGAAGACCTGCGCGGCATCTTGGGTCAGCAGACGGTTTACCCCATCATCCGGCGGCTGTTGGACAAGCGGGTCATCTATCTCAAAGAAGAACTCAAAGAGAAGTATAAACCGAAAAAGGTAAAGTGTGTCCGCTTTCGGGAACCTTTTTTGAGTGATCCTACCACAATTCCGCTCATCTTCGAGGCTATCAGTAAGTCGGAGCGGCAGGAACGGGCCGTATTAGCTTTCGTGCAAGTGGTAAAGAAGCAAGAGTTCGTCCGGCAAGCGGAATTAGTCAAACTGGCTGAAATTGACCACGGTGTCATCAAAGCACTGGTCAAGAAACAGATTTTTGAGGTCTACGACCGCGAAATCAGCCGCGTGGGGAGTTACGAAGAAGACACCCTGGAGGCCCAAAACTTGGCCCCGCAACAGGCACAAGCCCTAACGAGTATCCAGCAGCAATTCACCGAAAAAAACGTCGTTCTTCTCCACGGTGTGACGGGGAGTGGCAAGACGCGCATCTACCTGGAACTGATGCAAGCCGCCATTGCACGGGGCGAGCAAGTGCTGTATTTGCTGCCCGAAATTGCTCTGACCACCCAAATCACGGAGCGCGTCCAACGGGTCCTCGGTGATGAGGTAGCGGTGTACCACTCGCGGCTCAGTCATAACGAGCGAGTGGAGTTGTGGAACAAAGTCAAGGACGGGCAGTCGGCGATACTGGGACCACGTTCGGCCCTGTTTTTACCTTACGAAAATCTATCCCTCATTATCGTCGATGAGGAGCACGATCCGAGCTATAAACAACGCGACCCCAGTCCGCGCTACCACGGTCGGGATACGGCCATCATGCTGGCGCATCAACACGGTGCTAAAGTACTTTTGGGGACGGCGACACCGGCGGTAGAATCCTACCACAACGCCAAAGTTGGCAAGTATGGATTGGTAGAAATGAACGAGCGTTTCGGTGGTGTAGCCTTGCCGGAAATCGTTATCGCGGACGCCCGTCGCGCACAAATTGAGCAGACTTTACACAACCATTTTACGGGGCAACTGCTCGACGAACTTAAAGCGGCACTCGAACGGGGCGAGCAAGCTATCCTTTTCCAAAATCGCCGCGGCTACTCGCCCGTTTACCGCTGCCCGACCTGCGGCTGGCACAGCGAGTGCGTCAATTGCGACGTCAGCCTGACGTACCATAAATACCGCGAGCAGCTCAAATGCCACTACTGTGGTTACAGCACCAAATTACCGACGGAATGTCCCGCTTGTGGCTCTACGCAACTGTCACTGCAAGGCTTCGGTACCGAAAAGATTGAGGACGAACTGCAAATCTTCCTGCCCGATGCCAAGGTGGGCCGCATGGATTTGGACACCGTCCGCGGCAAGCACGCCCACGCCAAGATCATCAACGATTTTGAGGAGGGCCGTATTGATATTTTGGTGGGAACCCAAATGGTCACCAAAGGACTGGACTTTGAGCGCGTAGGGGTGGTTGGCGTACTGAGTGCCGATCAACTGCTACAATTTCCCGACTTCCGCTCCGCTGAGCGCGGCTTCCAACTTATGCTCCAAGTAGCGGGCCGTGCCGGGCGTAAACACAAGCAGGGTAAGGTGCTGGTTCAGGCGTTTAACACCACGCACCCGGTCCTCAAAGAAGTGGTCGAGTCTGACTACGCTACCTTCTACCGCCGCGAGATACAGGAACGCCGCCAGTTTTTTTATCCCCCTTTTCAGCGCCTTATCCGCATCACGCTGAAGCACCCCAAAGCCCCAACGGTCAACGATGCGATGAAGCTCTACGCGCACTGGTTGAAGCAGCAGTTGGGCGAAAAAGTCCTCGGCCCGGCGGTGCCTTACGTAGGGCGCGTCCGCAATTACTACCTACTCGACGTGCTCATCAAATTGGATCGTACGCCCCAGGAAATCCAGCACGCCAAGCGCCATATCCGTGCCGTTACCGATCAGTTGAAGCAGACCAAAGGTTTCAGTGGGGTGCGGGTCAGTATTGATGTGGACCCGTATTAGAAAAATATTCACTCACTCCGTCCTTTTGGCTAGGTAGTTATTCCAGGCCAGCTTCACGAAAAGACCCATAACCGTTACTTTGGTACCCACCGCAAACGCTTCATTTTTGGGTTGATTTACCCAGGGGCTATATACCAGCATTGGCCCTAGCTCTAGTTGGAAGGAGCGGCGCGAGTTAGTTGATTTTAGAGATTCTACGGACCAGCCTGCCGCTAAAATATTATCGGGGAATAGCGCGAAATTGCGCCCAAAGCGCGTAAACATACCGTGGCGCCAATACCTAGATTGTTTTCTGTTTAAATATCCCTGGCTAACGAAAGTGAGTCCTAGGTTGGGCATTACTCCGAAGACCATGTTTTCTCTATCGACTGGACGAACATCAATGAAAATAGGGCGGCAGTGGAGCGCGGCGTGTAGGACTATTTTTGCTCCTATTTGGTACTTAATCCCCATACCAAATATACCCCCACCACCTAGTGAGGTTTGGATAGCAAAACGGTTGCTTTGTGAGATAGAGTCCGAGATAGTTTGTTGCGCTTGCACCAAAGATAGACTACTGGATGGTAGCCAAAGAAGAAATAAGAGTAGAGAGCGTGACGGCATTTTTTATCTTTTTGCAATAATATAAAATCACTTTTAAAGGTGCTTTTAGTGTGATTATCTATACAATGGATAGTCCCCCATATTGGTAACGGTAATAACAATCAGTGAGTAGGGTTGGTAACGCTTTGCGATAAGCCCGTATTAAATACTGAACGGCAATCGCCAAACAACCTATTTTTCACCTAAATCAACGACGAATGCTTCGATCATTAGGTATAACCTTACTCTTTGCTTT
>JBCDIR010000488.1:0-3463 GCA_038748735.1 Bacteroidota bacterium
GTTGCACTCGCTTTGGGTAGAAGGGTTCATCTTGGTTTTCTTAAGTTTGGTAAACAGCATCTGCTGCTGAAAAACACCCATTTTCTCGGTTGACAGACATCACTAAGGTACTAGCCAACTGATTTAAAAACCTCGGCACGTCTTTGTGAGCCCCTCTGCGCCCTCTGCGTAATCCACGCTAGAGCAGCAATTGGGTATTGCCGATAAGGATGCACCTGCCCAGCGGCGTAATCAGGACTGTCCATCCTTGAAATGGTAGTTATCAATCCCGCCACAAAAACGGGTACAATAACAACGCCACACTCAGCAATACCAAGTTAATGGCCACCAATATTAATATATCGTTCCCAATGCTCGTATCGCGCATCAAGCGCAGGGCATTAGCGCCTAGTTTTACCAAAATCAGCAAGATTGGGATCACCACCGGGAACCCCATAATTGCCATTAGCGTTGCACTGTTCTCTGCCTTGGCGGAAATAGCGGATACGAAGGTCAGCGCTATCGCCAACCCCGTAGCACCGAGAAAAACGGTCCCGACCCACAGGCCCGTTTCCTTGACGGGATTACCCGTAAAAGCGGCTAGGATTCCCCAGCAAAGCAAACTCAGCAAGAACAGTAATAAGGTATTGTAAATCATTTTCGCCGCCAGTAACGCCAGTGGATGCACTAAGCTGTAATAGTACAACTGTCTCGCCCGACTCTCTTGTACAAAGCTTTTGACAATGGCACTAACCCCCGCGAATAACACGATAACCCAAAAAATGGCGTTCCATACCTGGGGTTGTACGTTGATCAGGGCAGAATAGACCAGTACCACCGTAGCCACCACGTAGAGCACCACCCCGCTAAGCGCGTAGCGCGTGCGCCATTCCAGCACCCAGTCGCGCCAGAGGAGTTGCCAAGTTTGTTGCCAAAGTGTCATAATAATACAAAGGTAGCCAAAGCTGTTTGAATAGACGGAGCAGGGAAGAGTACGGTTGGTTTTTTGACGCAAAAGTGAGACCTTAGCAAATAGTTCGACGAGTCCTACGGCTAAACTTCCAGCGTTCAGCCCGTGTTTTTACGTCTCAGAATAGATATACAAATGATCAAATCCCTATACCGTTTCTTTTTCATCATTGCCGTGGCGGTGATGACACTGGCGGTGGCTTCTTCCGCACTGGCGGAAGACTATTTGTCCATCAAGGCCCAGTCGGGAGATGGTATTTACAGCATCTTGCGACGCTACAAACTAGACAGTCACCGTTGCAACTTTGATAAGTTTTATAGCCTCAACAGCCTGCGTAAAAATGCGGGGCTGATCGTGGGTCGCAATTATCAGTTACCCATCGCTATCCACCGTTACGATGGTAAAAGCATTCGTACCACGCTGGGGATTAACGACTGGGATACGGCCGTACTCATCCGGGATTATAACCGAGACTTAGAAAATTTAGGTTTGGCGGAAGGTCCTTACGAGGACACGCGCACGCTCTACCTGCCGCACCACATTCTGAACTGCTCGGACTCTACCGTTGAGATACCGGCTCCCGTACGTACGGACCCCGAGCAAGTTACGCCGCCCGCTGCGACTACCGCTCCTGGCACGAGCGGTAACTCCGCCACGGCCAGCGGCGGACGGCGCAATTTTCCCATTTTTGGAAAAGACTACGCCTACACGCCCCTGGCTAGTACCAAGCTGCGGGGTAAGGTTTACTACATCGTCGGCGGTCACGGTGGTCCTGATCCGGGGGCCGTCGGTACGCGGGCGGGACACCAGCTCTGCGAAGACGAATACGCTTACGACGTGGCCCTGCGCCTGTGTCGCAACCTCATCGCCCACGGTGCCACAGCCTACATGATTAACCGCGACGCCAACGACGGCATCCGCAACGAAAAGTACCTTGACTGCGATACGGATGAGGTCGTTTGGGGCGATATTCGCCAGTCACCCAACCAAAAAATTCGCTTGACGCAACGCTCCGACGTCATCAACGAGCTCTACAACAAGCACCGTTTGCAGGGCGTCACTGAGCAGCGGATGGTTGTCATCCACGTGGATTCCCGTAGTACCAGCCAGCGCACGGACGTATTTTTTTACCATCACCCTTCGAGTGAAGAGGGTAAGAGTTTGGCGCGGCAAATTCAGCGCACTATGCGGCAAAAGTACCGCCGCTACCGCTCCAATGGCGAGTACCGTGGTACCGTCACCGCGCGTGACCTGCACATGCTGCGCGAGTGTTCACCTGTCGGCGTCTACGTCGAGTTGGCCAATATCCGCAACCAGCACGATCAGCAGCGGATTGTGCTACAACGCAACCGGGAACTCCTGGCGGAATGGATGTTGGAGGGCTTGATGAATCATTAGTCTAATAAAACTAGTTTCAACTAGCTTGGTTCTTTAGTCCCATCGTCCGTTCGTACAAATACTCAATTAGTTCTTGGCGATTACGGTAGGGCTGCATGTCGACGTAGGGGATAGGATTGCCGATTGCTACTTGAATAGTCGTATTCCGTTTGTTCATAATTTCGTGTAGCAGCAATCCTAAACGCATATTCATACTCACTTTACTGACAGTTTGGAACAGGCGGCTATTCGCACCGTGGAAATAGATGGGTATGACCGTACACTGCGTTTCGTGGATTTTACCGCAGATGAATCGTCGCCAGGGAAATTCCTCTACCGGGCCTCGCCATTTGAAGGCCGTTGCTACGGCACCGGAGGGAAAAATAGCCAAAGCTTCGCCATTTTTTAGCCGACGCGTTGTTTCCTCACGCGTGCGCAAGTTGGTGGCTTTTGCTGCTGGTGTAGCGTCAAAATCTACGGGCAAAAGATGTCCTTTCATTAGTGGTTCGTCTGCGAGGACGGAGTTGATGAGGAGGAAATAATCGCGCCGTACGCGGGTGACGAGGTGGAGTAAAATTGCCCCATCGACGACCCCAAAAGGATGATTAGCAATGAAAATAACTGGCCCGTTGCGGGGTACTTTGTCTAGTCGACTTCCATCGTAGTCAACGGTGATATTGAGCTTGCGGAAGGCATTTTCCCAAACGTCATAAGGGTTGGGCGTTTCGGTGTATAGTTCTCGATAGATGCGTTGTAGTGGCTTACTTCCGGTCAGACGTTCAAGGGTACGGATAACCCAGCGTTTGAGGCGCGGGTCCCGTGGTTGCGCGTAGCTGAAAGTGTCTTTACCGCTAGGGGGGAGTTTAGTATTTTCCATTCTTCTCTGAATTGATGAAGTGTGTTGCGTCTGATACTGTTACCCTAGAGATTTATTAACGTTAAAACTGCGGTTTAAGCATAGGACAATGTTTCCTAATCCATCTTTTTGAAGCGTAACACTTCTGATCCGTCCTGATGTAATACTAGCTCCAGATTTTTTAGCGCATAGGCGTTCGCCACTTGTAGTTGCGCCATAAACTGTCGTTCTAAGTCCATCTGTTCGCGGCACATTTTTTTGGTGGAACCCATATCTGTAAA
>JBCDIR010000489.1:0-3463 GCA_038748735.1 Bacteroidota bacterium
AGGTGGAACCACTAATTAGTTCACGTACGGAAGAATATTACTCAAAAACCGCTCGCTTTTTCGGCGTCTGTTCGTTTAGTGACCAGTCGTAATCTAAGAACTCAACGGTCGTGTCTTTCGTTAAATCCTCATCGGTGTAGGCGTTGACGAGCGCGTAGTGACCAGCATATTTGTCCTTAAAGTCGGTCCAGTACCAATCAAGAATTTTGGATATTTTGACGGGAGTAGCGTCTATTTGATTCCGGAATGGGTCACTAAAAAACTCG
The DNA here is from genome assembly GCA_038748735.1 of Bacteroidota bacterium. Classification (GTDB taxonomy): domain Bacteria; phylum Bacteroidota; class Bacteroidia; order Chitinophagales; family Saprospiraceae; genus Lewinella. The sequence goes on from JBCDIR010000489.1 coordinate 267, forward strand.
CGCGCTGCTCGGTCAAGTTGAGCATCCAGTTTATCCGCCGTGAACGCCCGGTTAACCAGTTTGGGACAAGACATACTTGCGCACACCAGCGCAAAGTGAATGCGGGGATCGTCAAAATTTTCCCGTAAAATACCGTGCTCAATGTTGTTCAAGTCCAGTTGCTCTCCCGCTATTTCAATGAATTTGATGTCCCAAACCGTATTCACAAACGGAATCCCGTTTTTGATGTCCTTTATGCTCGCCAGAGGATAATGACGTAAGATTAATTGTAGCGTGTAAGCGTTATAAGCATTAATCCAGTAGGCCATTTGCTCCGCGTCGGACCACTTTTTGGGGTTGGGAGCCTGTCGTTCCAGCAGTTGCAGATAAGACTGCAAACGAGCGCTATCTTTTTGCAAACCCTTATAGTTTACCAAGCCGTTTTCGTCTACGTAATCTCGCAGCAAGCTATCCCACTGCGTATGTTGGGGTGGTTCGGCATCGGAAGTGATTCTGGGAGCAGAACAACCGGCGACGAGCAAAATAAGGAGCAAGGATAGCAAACAGGTGGTCGGTAAGTTCATGGACAAGGTGTACTTTTGTGAATGAAAGAATAATGCAAACATAGAACACTTTAAGGCGTCATATTCCACTTCATCAACCGCAAAAAATGACAGACTGTTCACCCCCGGACACTCCACCTACTTACTGGATTACGCAATCCAATGGTCGCATTCCCGTCCGTCGCTACGGCGAAGGTCCGCAACTCGTTATCGCCTTACACGGATTTACGTACCAGGGGAACGTCTTTCAAAACTGGGCTACTGAACTGGGTGAAAACTACACAGTTTGCGCTCCCGACTTACCGTTTCACGGCGCAGCGGAATGGCAAAAAAAGCAAGTGACAGCCGAGGAAACCTTGGCACTGATTAGCGCTATTGCAAAAAAAGAAAATCAAGTTAAATTCTGGCTGCTAGGCCACAGCATGGGCGCGCGTTTTATCGTTTGCCTAGCGCATCACCTGGCGCATCAACTGCTGGGAACCATCTTACTGGCCCCTGCGGGTATTGGTAGCTACGACCGAGTACCGTCCTTAGCGGTTCAACGTGTGGCGGAGGCAGCGCTTACTTGGCCGGGCTGGTTCAAATGGCTCGTCTTATTGGGTCATAAGGTTGGCCTTATTAGCAATTTTCACCGCCGCTACGCCGAAGTACAATTATTTCCTACGCAAAGTCGCTGGCAGCTTTTTCGGGTGTTTAATGCTTTGCGATATTTTGCCACCAGTACCCCCAAGCGGCAAGCGTTCTGGACCAAGACCTCCCTCCCGACCTACGTTTTGCTGGGTAAAAAAGACCGACTGATCCCAGCCGAAAAAGTAGCGGATTACTTCGCCAACACTCAAAACCTAACCCTCGCATACACGAACGACGGTCACGAACTCGTGACCGCCGCTAGTGCGCGTTTGGTGGCGCAGTGGCTCACCAATGGCTATTAACATCAACTATTTCTACGTGTTCTTTAGGTGCTGTGTATTATACGTCATACTGATACAGCTCCAAATCTTCAATGATGCGGATTAGTTTTTCCGCGTATTTAGGATCCGTGGCGTAACCCGCTTTTTTGAGACCGTGCGCCCAGCCCCGGTAGTCGTTTTTCCGCAATTTGTACAAACCTTTATAGCGACTCTTCTGCAACAGTTTACTGTGCGCGTGGTAGCTTTCTTTGACACTACCGTAGATCCTAAAGAAATCCTTGTGGTGATCGTCATTGAAGTTGCTGCAGTGGCCTTTGCTACAAGTTTTGGAAAAGCATTTAATCCCGAAATGGTTTCTATTTTCTCGTGCTAAACGACTTTCCCCAATATTGCTTTCTAGCAATCCCTGCGCCAGGGTGATACTAGCCGGAATACCGTGTGCGACCATTTCCTCGTGTGCCAAGGAAGAGAATTCCTTCACGTACGCCCGCTGCTTGCGGCGCTTTTCCAGTTGTGCAGGGGTAAGCGAAGATTCGTCCCGGCCACGTTTACCCTGCATGGCTACGTTCTGAGCACCGGCCTCGTCTTCCTCAAAGGGATCGTAGAACAGCGTTTCACTCGTGGTCGTCAGCCAACCCGCGTCTCCATTGGTATTTTGCATGGAAAAATTGATCGTGATGTCCTTCGTCATAAAGAGCCACGCTACGAACGATAGCAGCGCCACGGCCAACCAACGCTTTTTGATCCATTTTTCTACGATCAACCAATACGCATCGAGCTTGGCTTTTATCCTGCTAGGATGGAGGTGTTGTGGTAAATTCATAACACTGGTTGTTGGAAGTTCAAGCAAAATTAGCTAAAAATGTTTTAAAAACAAATTGTTTCAAACATTTTTCAACCGATACGCAATTCTAGCCTAGTGTTTTCAGTTGAAATAGCCGAATAAGCGTACCTTTGCGCTCCGAATTAAATCATTAGAAAATGAGAAAGCTAATACTAATAGTGTCTTGCCTGGTGCTTGTCTACACCACCCAAGCACAAGAACAGTACGGCCATTTAAACTTAGGAGAACTAATTGCGGCTATGCCCGAAGCAGTAGCGGCCAACGACTCACTGGAAACCATGCAAGCAGCGATGGTACAAGAAGGGGAAAAACTGGCCGAAGAATGGCGCCAGGATGCCATCCAATTCTCCAAAGCTGCTCAGGAAGGCACGCTCACCCCCGTACAACAACAGGAACAAGAAGCAGCCCTGACCCAACGCCAACAAGAAATTGCGCAGTTGGAGCAGGTCATCGTGCAAGCAGTAGCGGCCAAGCGCAACGAAATGCTCGGTCCTATTCTGGAAAAAGCACAACAAGCTATTGAGGAAGTGGCCAAGGAAAAAGGCTACCTCATGGTATTTGACACCAGTTCCTTTGGTGCCATCCACCACGCAGCCGAGTCCGTAGACCTCATGGCTGACGTAAAAGCGAAGTTGGGTCTTTAGACCGACTTGCGGATAACATTAGAAGTGGCAGTTGGGAATGTTCCTGGCTGCCACTTCTATATTTTATAGACTGGTTCTGCTGGTCCTGAATGAGCGAGAGTGAAGCAAATTTCATTCTGAACAAGGCGAAATACGTAGGCGATGGTTTAGCATCAGCGATGCTTTTCATCGAAGTGCATGATGAAATTTTGCCACTCGCAGCCATTTGTGGTTTTGTAGAACCAGTCTATCAGTCATTTAGGTTGATAAACCGTTC
>JBCDIR010000490.1:0-3457 GCA_038748735.1 Bacteroidota bacterium
GAATTTTCGTTAGCACGAAAATTCGGGATTTTTTATATCGCGTTATTACTTAAAGTAGTATTCGACCATTACAGATTTTGGTGACATCAAAATTCGGGATGTCTCGTGGTTGTCTTTGGAATCTTGGTTACCTTTTTGTGGTTTTTCCTATCAATAAGAAATTAGACGGACTATGAAAATGTATAAAATTGATCCCAGCGCCACTACTACGCTAGCCTTTCGTTTTGCATTAACCACCATTGGTATTATGACCGGCATAGTAGCATTACTGATGGTGTGGCTGAGTTTCAATCTTAACCCAGGTGCGAGCATCGGACCCATTGTGGGTAAGCTGATACCTGGCTTCTTGCTCATCATCGGGTTAATTGCGGTCATGCTAACGGTGCAAAAAACCAATTTCTACGGTTCGACCCGCTTCTTACTAACCGATGATACCATTGCCTCGGTTTTGGATAACAAGGAATTAAACGGGATAAATCAATTCGGCGTGGCCCGCAACCGCAGCCGTTACGGCGCGGAACCTAATCAGGTGATTTCTTTTGCGAACATCTCGCGCGTGAAGATCACGGACAAGAACATCAAAATTTACGGCGGTAATTACAGTCTCTTCAACGGCAACGGACGTATCGTCATCCCCAAAGAGACGGAAAACTACGAAGAACTGCTACACGTTTTTAAACCCATGGTTTCGGCTTAGCTATACGCTTCAATGGTGTATACTTGCCAAGAAAGGACGACCTCATCCTGATAGAGAGCGACCAGACTGGTACTGTCAAAAGCGGTGTATGACAGTTTTCGCAGCACTTTCTACTGCCAATTTAGCCCGGTTCACCCGAACAATTAACCGAATTATCAACCGTATGAGTACGGTAATCGTTTTCACTGAAAACAACTTTATGCTCCGCCCTTTACTCCTTCTCTTTTGCCTTTTTTACGGTTCTATTACTTACAGCCAATCGTCTTTAGACACGTTATCTACTACCGCTGAAATATACCGAGTCAACTCCTGGATAAGCGCCGGTATCACCGCCGTCGGATTGGCCAGTAACTCCTACCGCTTTCGACAATTACAACGTAAACCTGAACTCACCCAGACCGAAATTGACCAACTGGACCGTTCGGCTGTTCCGGGCTTTGACCGTATTGGACTACGTCAGCATTTAGATCAAGTCGAATCCGCTACCCGCAATTCTAACATTATCCTGTGGACCAGCACGGCACTTCCGCTGGGTCTTTTCCTGGATCGCCGCATTCGCCAAGACTGGTTCGATATTTCCCTGTTGTACCTCCAAACGCAAGCCATCGCTAGTAACTTCTACGCTTGGAGCCCGCTTGGTCCCACGGTTTTTGACCGTCTACGGCCTCGTGCCTACTATGACGAATTGCCATTAGCGGAAAAAGAATCTGGTGGCACGCGTAATTCTTTCTTCAGTGGTCACGCTTCCTCCACTGCCGTGGGTAGTTTTTTCTTCGCCAAAGTGCTGACCGACTACCATCCGGAATGGTCTACGGGGCGCAAGGCACTGGTGTACAGCCTGGCGAGTGTGCCGCCTATCCTCGTGAGCATAGAACGCGTGCGCGCCCTGCGGCACTGGCCGTCGGATACGATAGTCGGTTCGTTGGTGGGGGCAGGTATAGGCTTACTCATCCCGCATCTACATCAGCGCTGGGCAGCTAAGCACCGGAGTCGTCTACTGGTCAACGCGAATTACGGAGCTGCCGGGGGCGGATTGGGGTTGCAGTTGCAGTTTTGAGTCCGACAGATTAGCGACCCCCATTTGGTAATGTGGCTGACATTTACGTATCTTGCCCATTCTGGAATGATCGTGCTATTACCTAAAGCATTTAAAACTAATCATCTATTCGGTTCCTAACCGCAATCTCGTACCAAAGTGAGCCATACCACGTTATCAACTAGGTTCTTCCAAGCGACTTCCAACGACGCCCACTAGTAGTGGGAACTTCCACCACTGACCACCTTTCTAGCCACTTCCCGAATAGGATTCCCCCAATGGACCAGCAAGCCCTTTACCCAATAAAATCCTAGCTAAGACATTTCTATCTTCTGAATACGAAGCTAAGCGCACTTGCTTTTGCTCAGAAGAATTGTTTACCAACATATTCTAGTTATGATTTTAAGAAGTACAACTATTTTGACACGTTTAGGAGGCTTAGCGCTGATTTTGGCGCTACTACTTGCCGCTCCCGTTGAGACATTTGCGAACGTAATTACAATCGAAAAAACCGTCACGGGTACGGTTAAAGATGCGGACGGAGCACCCATTGTTGGGGCAACCGTACAAGGCAAAGATTCCGCAGCAGGCACTATCACCGACGTCGATGGCAGCTACAAAATCACCTTACCGGATAACGTCAACACCCTCGTCTTTTCTTACCTCGGTTACCAGACGCAGGAAGTGTCCATTGACGGCAAGGCCGTCGTAGACGTCGTCCTCAACGAAGGCGTAACGCTCGGCGAAGTGCAAGTCGTGGGTTCCCGCAGTTACCGCCGCTCGGCTACGGACTCGCCAGTAGCCGTAGATGTCATCGACATTGCCAGCGTATCCGCCCAGACCGGACGAGTAGAAATCAATCAAGTGTTACAGTACGCTGCTCCCTCTTTCAATGCTACCAAGCAGTCGGGTTCGGACGGTGCAGACCACATCGACCCTGCCTCTTTGCGGGGCCTCGGACCGGACCAAACCCTCGTATTGGTTAACGGTAAGCGCCGTCACCAATCGTCACTCGTCAACGTTTTCGGTACCCGGGGACGGGGCAATAGCGGCACGGACCTCAACGCCATTCCCGCCGCCGCCATCAAGCGCATCGAAATCCTCCGCGACGGAGCTTCTGCGCAGTACGGTTCGGATGCCATTGCGGGAGTGATTAACATTGTCCTTAAGGATAAAACAGATGGTATCACTGGCGGCATTACTTACGGCGCACACAGTACGGCCATCGGGGAAGACTACGAAGAAACCTACGGCGATGCCCTCTTCAACGTAGATGGTACCCAACGCGTCCTCGACGAAGATGGAGACGCTGGTTTTGACGGTAACACCCTACGCGTAGACCTCAACTACGGTATCGAATTGGGAGACAAAGGTGGTTTTGCCAACTTCACCACGGAATACCTCGCCAAGGATCGCACCTTACGCCCTGGATTTGCTTGGCGCCAAGGCTACGGTAGTGCTGCCGTTGATGGTTTTAACTTCATGGTCAACAGCGCTATGCCGCTGGGAGAAAACACCGAATTATACGCCTTCGGAGGTCGTAACTACCGAGATACAGATGCTTTTGCCTTCTCACGCGGCAGCTTCGCGGATGGCGATAACCGAGCCGTACCCAGTCTATACCCCAACGGCTTTACCCCGCGCATCACTTCCGTCATTACGGATGTTTCCGCCTCGGCTGGTATTCGCCATACGATGGACAGTGGCTGGACCGCAGATTTCAA
>JBCDIR010000491.1:0-3441 GCA_038748735.1 Bacteroidota bacterium
GGGAGGGGTGTAGGATACTTTAATGTCACTAATCCTGTATTTAGCATACCGATACCCTAGAGAAAGCGTGTAAACTATTGTAAAAATTAGACACAAGACCAGGCTCTTTTTTCAAGAAGTAATACAAGTGTTTCATGAGAGGTTTTTTTAGGTGAAATTCCCAAGGCGGCTCATTTAACGCGCAAAGGTAAGTCGCTGCCCCCACTGACTTTCGTCAAACCGCCCCTGGTGGTAAGCTAAGTGACCGCTGACCAAGGTAGACATCACCTTACCGCGAAAACGGTATCCTTCAAAGGGAGAATAGCCACATTTGTATAAAATATTATCCGGCGCGACGGTCCATTCCGCCTTTTCATCCACCAGAACGATGTCGGCGTACTTGCCTTCGTCCAGGTAACCCCGTTCGGCCAGTTGGTAGCAGACGGCAGGTGCGTGACACATCTTTTCGACGATACGCTCCAGCGAAATCATCCCCCGGTGGTAAAAGTCAAGCATAACGTTGAGGGTGTGCTGTATCAGTGGTCCACCCGACGGGCAGCTAAAGTACGGATTGGCCTTTTCGCTGGGCAGGTGCGGTGCGTGGTCCGTAGCAATGACGTCCAGGCGGTTGTCCAGTAGCGCCGGAAAGAGTGCTTCTTGGTGTTCCCGCGCCTTAACCGCCGGATTCCACTTGATACGACTCCCCTTTTCAGCGTAATCATCCGCATTAAAAAAGAGGTGATGGACACAAACCTCCGCCGTGATGCGCTTCTGTTCCAAAGGAATATCATTGCGAAAGAGGTCGAGTTCGTCCTTCGTAGAAATGTGCAGAATGTGCAGACGTGTCCCGTGCTTTTTGGCCAGCTCGACCGCCATGCTCGAAGATTTCAGACACCCTTCGACCGATCTGATGATCGGATGCTGCTCCATCGGTACGTTTTCGCCGAAACGCTCGCGGGCCGCCGCCGCATTAGCGCGAATAGTCGCTTCGTCCTCGCAGTGCGTAGCAATGAGCATGGGGACTTTGGAAAAGAGGTTATCTAGCGTCTTTTCACTGTCGACCAGCATGTTCCCAGTGCTGGAACCCATGAAAATTTTCAGACCACAGACCGTTTTGGGGTCCGTTTTCAGTACCTCTTCGATATTTTCGTTGGACGCGCCCATGTAAAAAGAGTAGTTGGCCAGAGAACACGCAGCGGCGCGGTCGTACTTGGCTTGTAGCAACTCCTGGGTCAGCGTAGGCGGCTTCACGTTGGGCATTTCCATGTAGCTGGTTACCCCTCCGGCTACGGCGGCGCGCGCTTCGGTGTAGATTTCGCCTTTGTGCGTCAAACCCGGCTCCCGAAAGTGAACCTGATCGTCGACGATACCGGGAAGGGCGAGTTGGCCGTTGGCCTCCAGTACTTTGGCCTCTCCTACGGGAATATTGCCGGCAATTTTTTCAATACGTTGGTTGTTAACCAGTATATCCCCTTCGATGATTTGCCCTCGGTTGACGATGCGGGCGTTTTTGATGACGAGTTGTGACATGGGGTGAAGTGGTGAGTTTGTGAAATGGTGAACCCGCCTGGCCTAACGGCCGTCGGACGGGTAATGAGTTTGTAAGTTTGTACTCCTAAAGGAATTCGCACGAACGTTGGTTCTAAGCGGATAAGACTGTTGACAAACATTATATTTATCGCTCTATCCTTTACTATCAGGCGAGCGAAGCGACGCCGCGTCCCTCTACTCCCTAGAGTCCATATTTCTCAATCTTCCGATACAGCGTCCGCTCCGAAATACCGAGGTCGAGGGCGGCTTCGCGGCGGTGACCTTCGTGCTTAGTGAGTGCTTTGGTGATGAGTTCGCGTTCGTTGTCTTCGAGGCTGAGGTTTTCGTCGACCACTTCGCTTTCGTCGTAGGCGCGGCGGTCTTCTTCACTCAGGATGATGGGATTATAAGTCGTTTCTTCTTTGTCAAAATCGTTAGACTGGTAAGTCGGCGTTGGCGTACTGAAGGAAGTATCCGGTTCCTGGCGTGGCATCGGCAAGGCGCTGAGGGAGGAATCGGTATTTTCGGGCATTTCCAAGTCATTGGTACTAATCAGATTGAACACCAACGATTTGAGGTCCGTTAGGTCCTTTTTCATATCAAAGAGTACCTTATACAAGATTTCACGTTCCTGAAAACCGTCCGCACTTCCACTCCCCGAACTACTAGAACTGCTGGGCAGATGACGCTGCATCAATGAGGGCATGGCTTCGCGCAACCGGAGTCCATCTACCGCTCGATCTTCCGACAATACGCTCAGTTGCTCCGCCACGTTCTTGAGTTCCCGAATGTTGCCGGGCCAACTGTAATTTTCTAGCAAGCGACGCGCATCGTCATCCAAGCGCAGCGGATCCAAGCGGTATTTCTCCGCAAAATCGAGGGCGAATTTGCGAAATAGTAAGTAAATGTCTTCGCGTCGTTCGCGCAAAGCGGGTAGCTGTATCGGTACGGTACTGAGGCGGTAGAAGAGGTCTTCTCGGAACTTGCCCTGACTCACTTTTTCCATCAGCTTAACGTTCGTGGCGGCAACGATGCGTACGTCAGTATGCTGCGTTTTGTTACTACCTACGCGCACAAATTCACCCGACTCTAGGATACGGAGTAGAAACGTCTGCGTATTCAACGGCATATCGCCGATTTCGTCGAGAAAGATGGTACCGCCGTTGTAAGTCTCGAAGTAGCCTTTACGTTCTCCGGCAGCGCCGGTAAAAGCGCCTTTTTCGTGACCAAACAGCTCCGAGTTGATGGTCCCCTCGGGGATAGCACCGCAGTTGATGGCGATGAAGCCTTCGTGTTTACGCGGGCTGTTATCGTGGATGACGCGACTGAACACCTCCTTGCCCACCCCGCTCTCACCCGTGATGAGTACACTCAGGTCGGTACTCGCCACGCGCAGGGCCGTATCCAGCGCCCGGTCCAAGGCTTCACTGCGCCCGATGATGCCGTAGCGTTGTTTGATGGATTGGAGTTGTTTGGTCATGGTTTTTGGTTGCTTTGACTGAAACTACTGGTGTTAGAAATACAGTTTAAATTTTGAAAACTTTCCTTATCTCTTGAAAAGTGACGACCCGCTCGTAGCCTTTAGCTTTAAGTTCTCGGTATAGCTTCATATCACCAGTCCAAAGTGTCTCTTCCATCAGGTCATTAAGTGCTACAAAAACCAAATCGTCCATGTCTACATCCCGCACAAAAGGAACTGCATTTTTGTAATACTCGAAAGGTATCTGTGCATCAGAGATAAATATCAATTGAGCGTAGACCAGCGTCATGATTTTTCGTATTGTTTGCTCTGTCGAACCTGATAACTGAACCAACTTGGGTAGGTGGCGCTCCATCTCAATACGAAGAAAATCGGGTGTGTAAAGTTCAATTTCAGACGCATCAGAAGACAAAATAAAATTTCCAATATCACTTTTTGGATTCAAGACAGCA
>JBCDIR010000492.1:0-3435 GCA_038748735.1 Bacteroidota bacterium
GCGCAGTTCGCCCGTTTCGTCTTTACGCCAAGTGTAAGTGTCCTGAATGTAGGCACTTACGCGGTTGGAACGCAAGCGATTCGTCGTTTTCAGCGTGTTAAACAGGCGGACTTCGCTGGTATCGTACGTTAGGCTGTAGCCCGCCGAATCCAGGCGCTCCCATTCGTTGATGAGGTCGTCAATACGCTCGTGTTGTACCTTGGCGCTCCACTGAACGAAGTGCGAGGCACTGACCTCTTCCGTGCCGCCCTGGAGTTCGATACCGCCCTTGTGTTCAAAATTGTAGAGCTGAATGTCGAGGAAGTTGCGGACGTACTGTTGTTGCGTACCCGCACCTAATTCCGCTACGACTTCCCCAAAGTTACTCGAACCTAGGTTACTGTCAATTTGCCGCAAGCTGTAACGCCCCGTGATGTCGATGCGCTCATTTTCGTCCGAACGGAAGGCCGAAGCCAGGAATTTTAAATAAAAAGGATTCGCACTGCGCTCCGGTAAGTACGTCATACTCACGCCGGCCATTTGGGTGGTAAAGTCATTGACTTCTTGCCCGTCGAAAACACTGAACAGTTGCAGAGCGAGGTTGATGAGACCGAAACCAGTTGTCCGCTCTACGGGGGTAAAGCGGTAAACGCTACGGTTGTAGTTACCCAGGAAACCCAGTTGCCAGTCCCGCGTTACGTCGTAGGTGAGGTAGGTCTGGATGTCGGTAAAACTGGGGGTATATTCTCCGCTGACGTCTAGGGAACCGAGCAGGTAGCGGGTATCTTTGTAGCGTGCGCCGACCAGATAGCGCAAGCGGCGGTAGGAGTCCTGCTTAGGGCGCAAGCTCCCCTCTAAATGCGCCGAACCGCCCAAAAAGCTCAGCCCCAGCGACGCCTTCGTACTATCGGGACGCTTGTACTTGATGTCCAGTACACTCGACAGTTTATCGCCGTAGCGCGCTTCGAAACCACCGGAAGAGAAGGACAAATTTCTCACCAAATCAATATTAGCGAAGGTCAAGCCCTCCTGTTGTCCAGCGCGGATGAGTTGGGGACGATAGATCTCAAAATCGTTGACGTAGACCAAATTTTCGTCGTAGTTGCCGCCGCGCACGTTGTACTGGCTACTCAGCTCGCCACCCGTGCCGCTACTCACCCCCAGGGCGATGGCGGGTAGGACACTCTCCAAGTTGCCCGTGGTCGTCGGCAGGAGCTTGAGCTGTTCTACGTCCTCCGTCACCATGCCACCTGCTTCGATCTTGGATTCGCGCACGACGACTTGGATGTCACTTTCCGCAGGAGCGAGGCTCAGGTCGATTTGCTGGTTAGCACGGCTGGGCAGCGGGCCGACTTCTACCTTGGCTTCTTGGTAACCGATGCGGGTAAAGACCAACGTCACTTTTTCGTTGGCGGGAATGATGATGTTGTAACGTCCGTTGCCCGCCGTTTCCGTGGCCGTAGTGCTGCCGTCGATGTAGACAGTGGCTAGTTCTACCGCTTGGTCCGAGATCGCGTCCCGGACAATGCCCGTCACCGTAGCGCGTTCGGTTTGCGCCCAGAGGCCGTTAACGAAGCACAAACAAAATAATAAAAAAGAAAAACGCATAAGTGGTCTACTTCATGTTCATGGGCCAAGGTAAGTAGCTTTTGCGGGCTTGCGGGGGTAGGGAATGCCTTTTGTTGGTGAAAAGTCTTAATTGGTCACGTGGGTCCAGGCAGCGTGTTAATTTCTCGGTGCGTTAAAATAAGGACAACGTGCTACGTTAAACCCTTTCCTAAAGCTGAGCGCATGAATCGTAAAATTTTATACCTCCTATTAATAAGTGCAGTATTCGTCTACACTGGATGTCTGGAACAACTGGAAGACCTGCCGGACGAAGTCATCGGTCTAGCCCCACTCTACGCCGTAGACGATTGGGAAACCATAAGTGTCACCGAGCCACAGGACATCCAGCAGTTGGGTAAAATTTACTACAAAGCGCCATATATCTACGCGACGGACCGCGCGCGCGGTATCCACGTTATCGACAATTTCGATCCCGAAGTACCCGTGAAAGTGGCTTTTCTGCAGATTGCGGGTAATTCCGACTTGGCCATCAAAGGCAATACGCTTTTTGCCAATAACGTCCGCGATTTGGTCGCACTTGACATCAGTAGTTTGGATAGTGTTCGGGTGGTGAGCCGCCAGAAGGATGCTTTTCAAATTGTTGGAACCACTTTTCCCGAAAATTATAGCGGCTATTTCGAGTGTGTCGACCCCGAAATGGGGGAGGTCGTCGGCTGGTACGAAACGACACTTAATCAACCCGAATGCTGGCGTTAGGGCTTTTGCAATCCAAAAGATTTTTAAAAACTAAGCAAATGAAACAGTTTCTCACCATACTAACTGCCATAACTATATGTTGCTTCTGGGGTTGCGCGGAAGATTCCGCAGCCATCGCTAACGAATCGAGCGGAGGAAGCGGACAGGGGGGATCTTTGGCGCGCTTCACCATCGTAGGGGACTATTTGTACACCCTCGAACCCGACCAACTGCGTTGGTACCGCATCCATTCCGGCGGGAATTTGGAACCCGCTGGACAGGAGGAACTGGAGGGGAACAAAGAAACCATCTTTCCACTGGGCGATTTACTGTTCCTCGGCGCCAGTGAGGGCATGTCGATTTATCAGATTGACGCGACGGGTACGCCCGTGTTCCAGAGTGAGGTGTTCCACATTATGGCCTGTGATCCCGTGGTGGCCAACGAAGACTACGCTTTCGTTACGCTGCGGACGGAATCCTGCGTGGGCTTTGGGCGCTTAGAAACGGCCAACCTGCTCAATATTTATAACGTCAATGACGTGGAAGACCCAAATATCGTCGCCTCGTACGATATGATTTCACCCCGTGGATTGGGTCTAGCGGGCGATTATTTATTCGTCTGCGAAGGGCCGTCTGGCTTGCGCACACTGCGAGTGGATGATCCGCAGGCGGTGGAGTTTATTGCTTTTGACCAAAGCATCCACGCGAATGACGTAATTGTCCTGCCGGAAGCCCTGCTGGTCATCGGTCCGGATAACATCACACAATTTGACTACAGTGACCCGATGAATCTAGTTCAAATTTCCGAAATTAGTTTGAACTAATGCCTACGCTCTCTTTACGCTTAGTCCCAGCTGTTTTAATTTGGGTATTAGCGGCAGTAACCTTATGCGCCCAAGCAGATATGGAGGCCCCAACGAGTAGAAATGAAGGGGCCGGGTTGCTCCTCCGCCACGACTTTGGGCAGTGGTTAGACCCCATGACTCCCAGTCTGAAATTTGGCGTCGATTATCAGGTACGAGATCGGCTTTGGTTGCGCTTTGAGTTGGGTACGCTACTCCGTCTGCGACCGGAAGATTCTGCCCTCCTGCGACTTCGAGGCTGGCGTTCGCGCCAAGCGCTACGTTGGTACGCTGTCAATCCGTACCAGAA
>JBCDIR010000493.1:0-3434 GCA_038748735.1 Bacteroidota bacterium
AGTTGGCGGGCTTCCGTTTGGTAGTCGATTTTGAGCCAGCGCCGCATGAGGGCAATCGCAAAAATAACGCCCAATACCCCCATGGGATAAGAAAGTGAATAGCCCACCACCGCCGCGTTACTCATCGCTTCTTGCTCTTCTAGCGGTTGCGAAAGTTGGATGAGGTCCAATAGTCCCGCCAGCGAAGCCGTATTCGTAGAGCTACCGGCCAGCAAACCCGCCGAAGTAGCAGCATCTAGTTCCATCAGATAATGTAGCCCTATCGTAATCAGCATCGACAATGCTAAGGCAACAGTTATGAAGCTAAAATAGCGCAGACCGTGCGTTTTGAAACTCGCAAAAAAGCTAGGTCCACTCTGCAAGCCCACCGTGTAGACAAACATGGATAGCCCCAGTACAATGACGATATTCGGCATCGTCAGCGCCGGGTCCAAAGCACCGATGGCTAAGCCTACGAACAACACCGCCGCCACGCCCAGCTTCGCGCCGCGAATGGGAATATTACCGATCCAGTACCCGAGGGCGGAAACGACGAACAACAATAGAACGGGAGAAGACTTAAACGCTTCGATCATGATAGTTCTTCCTGAAAGCGCTGGGCGCTGCGAAAGGCCCGCCAAAGCGTCAGCAGTTCGCCGCTGATGAGTACCAACAAGCCGAGCGCGAAGATGAAATTACGCGACGCCTCAATTGCTGGCGTATTCAGTGCGTAGAAGGGGCGCACGAAAAGTATTTCTACCAAAATCACCAAAGCCGACATGGCAAAGCAAAAAATTGCACTCGGGCGGGTGAAATGGATAATCTTGCGGTCCTGTTGGCGGAGGGTTTTACGTAACAGCAGGAGGGCCATCTCGTGCTTGGGGTCCATGCGGAGGAGTTCCTTGCAGACGTGCTCCGCCTGTTGTGGTTCGAGCACGTGGACGTGCGCCGCCGCTTTGCGAAAGAGCAAGTGGCGGAACTCCGGCTGGTTATCTTCATTGAGGGTGACCAGAACCGCTTGGTCAACGATAGCTAAAAAAGTTCGGTAAGCGCCCACTTCAAAAAGCGCGTGGGTGAATTTGAGCAGCAGTTCGTACTGCTCGCGGTCGCTCAGGTCGGCGATACCTTTCTCGTGCTCCTCGTAGTAGCGAATTATACCGTGGTAATCTTTTGGCTCAATGGCCAAAAAATTGCGGTACAAACGCGAATGATATGTGGAGCGAATACGCAAGTTAATTGAATTTTGACTGGGCAAAGATACATTCTTGCAACACTTCTTCGTGTCATTAGTTGAACATAATCTAAGCAAAAGCGCTGCTTTTTTACGGTTTTAGTGTACAACTAAATAATCATAATGAATGATGGGTTTAGTGTTTTGTTGGCCGAGTAATTGCCGCGCCGTCTCGCTATCGTATTGCGCCAAGCCCGTACCAACAACTTGCCCCGCTTCGTCGGTGATGCGTAGTAAGTCGCCTTTAGCAAAGTCACCTTCGATGGCCGTCACACCGACGGGTAACAGGCTACTGACGCGCTCGCTGTCTCGTAAGGCGCGTACGGCCCCGGCGTTGATGACCAAGCGCGCTGCGGCTCCAGATTGATGCGCCAACCACTTTTTGACACTCGACACTTTTTGCTGGCCTGGAATACGCGTACCCACTTGCTCACCCTGACAGATGGCGGGTAATATGCCCACTCGTCGGCCATTAGCCAAAACCACATTAGCCCCCAGGCGGGCAGTCCGTTGGGCCATCCGCAGCTTAGTGGCCATTCCGCCGCGGCCAAAGCTCGATTTACCGGGGGCAATGTAGGTCAGGACGGACTCGTCGTGGGCGTCTACTTCGGGTATGCGTACTGCGCCGGGCTGGTCCGGTGGTCCGGTTAAGAGGCCATCGACATTGCTCAGGATGATGAGGGCATCGGCGCTGAGCATGCTGGTGATGAGGCTGGCTAATTCGTCATTGTCCGTAAACATGAGTTCCGTAACCGAAATGACGTCATTTTCGTTAACGATGGGAATGATACTGTCGTGGAGGAGCGCCGCCAAACAATTACGCATGTTGAGGTAATGGGTGCGGTCGCGGAAATCTTCCTTAGTAGCTAGCACCTGACCGCACAGTAAGTTATGACCGCGGAATAACTGCCGATAGACCTCCATCAGTCGAATTTGCCCGATGGAAGATAGCATTTGCCGCCGCACAACGGGGTCCAGTGCATCCGCTTCGGGCAGGAGTTCACGGCCCGCTCCGACGGCCCCGCTGGAGACCAGCACGACTTGCAAACCCATCTGTTTGAGTTCCGCCAATTGGTCGACCAACTGGCTGATGGCCGTCATGTCTAGGCTGCCGTTTTCACGGGTCAGTACATTAGTGCCTACTTTGACTACTACTTTTTTCCAGGCTTGCTTCATAATATAAAGGTATTCGCTTTCCCCTGAAAAACGTACGATTCTAGCCTCCGATCGTACGTATATGTATGCCCCAATAAAAAAACGAATGTCGTTCCTTATCTTTGACATGCTGTAATATTAGGAAACAAAACGAAAAACAATGTTAAAAGAATTCAGAGATTTTATCCTTACGGGCAACGTTATTGATCTGGCCGTGGCCGTCATTCTTGCTGGTGCCGTGGGCTTGGTGGTCAAAGGTTTCGTCGGTGATATTATGATGCCCGTCATTGGTGAGTTTACGGGTGGTATGGATTTTGCAAAGTTGCAGTACGTCTTATCTCCTGCCGAAGGGGTAGAAGGAGAAGCGGGCTACAAGCCAGTTAACGCTATCCGTTACGGCGCGTGGATTAACAGTATTGTTAACTTAATTACCGTCGGTTTTGTACTGTTTTTGATTGTACGCGTTTACAATAAGGTGCGCAAAAAAGAAGAGGAAGCTCCCGCCCCCGACCCCGGTCCAACGGCGGAAGATTTACTCCAGGAGATTCGTGATTTGCTGAAAAATCAGTCGTAGATAACGGCGCAAACGCAACGCGAAGAATGTAAATAGACCTACCACTAAATAGGTCTACTCCTCACGGCCCCGGTTTTGACTATTGTCAAAATCGGGGCTGTCTCGTTTACTTTGGCACGGTTTTTTCTTCTTGGGTAATAAGTAAAATCAATTCAGGGAATTTTCCCACGGAACGTGCAATGGTCACCCTTCCGTATGGTACCCTTATCCCTGCACACTAGCGTGTTAACCCGAAACAAAGAGAAGATGGAACACATGAAGAATCATTCCCAAGGATTAAACAGCGCACTAAGTACGCTCCGCTCCGCGCTTTTACTCGTCCTAGTGGCGGGGGCGCAATGGTTAATGGCACAGGACTGTGACCTGGCCTGCGTCAATACACCGGAGGTACCCCTCAACGTAACCATACCCCCTAACTGCGTTGTCACCATTACTACCGACATGGTCGTGCCGGACTTAGCGTCTTGTCCCGGTGCCAAGCGCCTAACGGTGCGC
>JBCDIR010000494.1:0-3428 GCA_038748735.1 Bacteroidota bacterium
AAGAAGGGGTTGAGGTCCCAAAGGCGCGGCCGGAAGATGCGCCGCGAGTAACTGGCCTGTAAGGATACGGCATCGGATATTTTGTAGGAGGCCGCTGCACTCGGAAATAGGTTGGTATAGTTCTGGTCGTTGGCCTCGTTGGTGGTTTCCAGTAGGGTAGCGAGGTCCGTGTTTTCCATCCGGAGGCCGACTTTCAGTCCCCAGCCATCGAATTCGTAGGCGCCGGTACCGTAGAAGGCCAGTACTTTCTGGTTCCAGTCGAAGATATTGGTCAGGGCGGGGTCGACGATGAAGTCGGTACCATCGAAGTTACTTACCGAGAAGTCGTTGTTTACGTCGTTGGTGATGTACTGCGCCCCGGTTTCGAGGGTAAATTTCTCATTTACCGGCCGCGTATAATCGATCTTGAAGGTATTCTCTATTTCCCCGAAGTTGGTGCGGGTACGCTGGCGCCCGTCCCGATCCTGACCGGATAGAGTAGTGTCGGTAAAGGCGGAGGATTGGTCCTTGGTAAACAGGCGGCCGAGAGCGCTGACGATCAGGTCGTGGTCTTTATGGTCTTTGAAATCACGCTTATACTGCAGCTCGAATTGGTACTTAGGGTTAGTAGCGTCGGTTACTTCTTCACGCCGCCAGGTGGAGACGGTTTCCCCGCTGGCGTCCGTAAAACGAAAGTCGTTTTGGGAAGGCTGGTCTTCCACCTCGTAGGCAAAGTTGCCAGAGAGGGTGATGACATTGCGCTCATCGACGTAGTAGTCGGTACCGAGTACTACGTTGTAAAAGGTCTCATTCCTAAACTCCGTTCCTTCGCTAAAGACGGTATTGCCACTGACCAAATTACGGTTAATCGCTTCTTCCTCGTTCGGTAGCTCCCGGTAGCCCACGCCCAGCTGGCTGAACAAATTGAATTTATCGGTTCGGCGGTTTAAGCTAAGGCCGACGCTGTGGTTGTCGGGGGTACCCGTGTTGACCGAAATAGCACCGTTGAGCCCCTTACGCTCTTCTTTTTTCAGTACAACGTTGATGATCCCTGAGGTGCCCTCCGCATCGTACTTGGCCGAAGGATTGGTGATCACCTCAATGCTTTCAATCATGTCAGCGGTAATGGTACCGAGTAGGTTGCCCTGTTCGCTGGCAATCACGGACGGCTTACCGTTGACAATAATTTGCACGCCACTACTACCCCGTAGCTGAATTTCCCCTTCGATCGTGACGTTGACTGAGGGAACATTATTCAGAACTTCCAGGGCACTGGCTCCCGTATTACTTAGTTCCTTACCCTCGTTGATTACCCGCTTTTATAGTTTGAATTCAGTCTGCGATTTTTCTGCACGCACCGTAACCTCTTCCAGAGTTTGTCCTTCAGCAGATAATTCGAGCAGGCCCAGAGTAGCTTCCTTATTGCTAAAATTCAGTTCACTCACACGCCTGGTCTGGTAGCCAATGAAGCTAATGTCTAGGTACACATTTTCTGTTTTCGCTTCCAGTCGGAAAGTACCGTTAGGGTCGGTAGTCGTTCCTCCGAGCCCACTACCGGTAGTGGCATCCGCAATGAGCACGGTCGCAAATTCAATGGGCTGACCGCTGCCTTTATCGACAACTCGCCCCGTAACAACACTCTGGGCGCTGACGCAGGTGCAGAGTGAGGTGAAAAAGAGCAAAGTGAGGAGGTATCGTTTCGGCATGAGTGTAAAGTTTACTCCTTCACAACTTGTCCCATCCATATTTAGTTTTCACGACCGATCTACCTTTCGAGAATTGATTCGACTGTCCATTTGATACGCATATTCAAAAAACCACTTACACCACTTACCTTGCACCCGCGTCCGCGCCCTGAAAAAAGCCCTGATTTTTTATGTTTGAACAGACTTTTCGCAACATCGATGACATCCTGTATAAGGACAGCGGCGCTGACTCCGAACTGGACTACATCGGCCAAACCAGCTGGGTCATGTTCCTGCGCTACCTCGATGCACTCGAAAACGATAAACGTGACGATGCCGAGCTGCAGGGCAAAGCCTACGAACCGATCATTGCCGACGAATACAAATGGTCCGTCTGGGCCATGCCCAAAGGCGAAGACGGTAAGCTTGACCACAACGCCGTCCTCACCGGCCCCGACCTGGTCGACTTCGTAGACCGCAAACTATTCCCCTACCTCGCCGGCTTCAAGCAAAGCGCCGACAGCCCGCAAACGATCGAGTATAAAATCGGCGAGATCTTCAGCGAACTTAAAAACAAGGTCCAGAGCGGCTACAACCTGCGCGAGATCCTGGAATACGCCGATGCCCTGGAGTTTCGCAGCAGCGAGGAGAAGCACGAACTGAGTCACCTCTACGAGTCGAAGATCAAAAACATGGGCAACGCTGGCCGCAACGGCGGCCAGTACTACACGCCCCGCCCACTCATTCGCGCCATGATTGAGGTCGTGCAGCCCCGCATCGGCGAAACGATCTACGACGGGGCTGCTGGCAGCTGCGGCTTCCTCTGCGAAGCCTACGACTACCTCTACAACCGGATGAAAAAGACCACCGGTAACCTCAAAACCCTCCAGACCAAAACCCTCTACGGCAAGGAAAAAAAGAACCTCGCCTACGTCATCGGCGTCATGAACATGATCCTGCACGGCATAGAAGCCCCCAACGTAGTCCATCTCAATACCCTGGGCCAAAACCTGCAGGACATCCGCGCCAAGGATCGTCACAACGTCATCCTCGCCAACCCGCCCTTCGGCGGTAAGGAACGCAAGGAGGTCCAGCAAAACTTCGAGATCAAGACCGGCGAAACCGCCTTCCTCTTTCTGCAGCACTTCATCCGCAGCTTAAAAACCGGTGGCCGCGCCGCCATCGTGATCAAAAACACCTTCCTGAGCAACACCGACAACGCTTCGGTCGCCCTGCGTCGCGACCTGCTGGAAAGATGTAGCCTGCACACCGTGCTCGCCCTGCCCGGCGGCAGCTTCCCCGGCACTGGCGTGAAAACCGTCGTGCTCTTCTTCACCAAGGGCGAAGCCACCAAAAAAATCTGGTACTACGCCCTCGACCCCGGCCGCAGCCTCGGCAAAACCAACCCCCTCAACGACGCCGAAATGGCTGAGTTCGTCGAGTTGCAAAAAACCAAACCCGAAACCGAAAAAAGCTGGACGCTCAAAGTCAGCAAAGTCGATCAGGAGACTATGGACCTGAGCGTTAAAAACCCGAACCTGCCCGAAGCGGAAGCGCTGCGTAGCCCGAAGAAAATCCTGAAGGAAATGGCTAAGCTGGATGAGGAGACGAGGGAGATTTTGAAAGGGTTGAAAAAGATGTTGTGATGGATTGGGAGATGAAGAAACTACAAGAGGTTTGTGAGATTAAACCACCCAAAAAAGAAGCTGCCACACTAATTGGGTTGGATGATAAGGTTTCGTTTGTCCCAATGGGTGATCTTGG
>JBCDIR010000495.1:0-3424 GCA_038748735.1 Bacteroidota bacterium
GGGTACCTCCCGTCACTTCCAACGAACGACCAGAAGACATGTAGACCGCCAAAGGACCACCCGAATTTTGTAAGTCACTCACGTCCGGGTAGGTGGTTGACACATCGTCAAGGTAATCCGTACCCGTACTGCGTACCCCGACGTGGATGTTGATACTCCAATCGTAGCTCAGGTCAAATTTAAATCCCAAACCACCCGTAAAAGCCAACGAAGTCAAGAAATACTCCTCGCCCTTAAATTGGCCCTCCGTCCCGAGGGGGCGTAACTCCACCAAGTCACCAGGTTGCACCGTCTGCCCGGTAGCGCCCGTTATCGGGGCATCCCCATCGTAAACCGCCTGTGGATTGAAGTTAAAAACCGACAAACCGGCAAACAGATAAGGCGTAAAGAAGTAGTCACGGTTGCCGTGGATGTACGGCAGAAAGTTAAATTCCAACAGTGCAGAGCCGTCAAAAACGTCCGACTCAAAGCTGAGGTTGCGGTTGAACTCAAAGGGGTTTTGTGAATCGCTGTCGTAGGCTTCGACCTTACCGTAGTTACCGCTGAGGGAGAAGCAAATTCGGTCGTTGAAATTGTAGCGTGCCATGATACCACCCGCTGCGTTGGGTCGATTCAGACGGTAATTGGTATTCAAATCCCCGAAATAATAGGAAACGCCACCCCACGGCCCCACTTCCCAACCCTTCATAATGGCCTGAGCCGTAACACTGTACGCACTCACCAGTAGTCCTCCGATCATTAGCCAACGCAAAGGCCAGGTCATCTTCCGCATGCTGTTCGTTTTTGAGGCCGCAAAGGTACGGATTCTCCCGCAGCTTTACGACTCAATAGAAACGGAAGCTGGGTGGGCTTTGGTATGAACTTACAACTTAAATATGGTAACTTGTGAGCGCTTGTTGTGTTGTTTTTTGGCGCCTTCCCTTCGCAAGCTACGGGCCGTTATGTTTCGTAGTTCGCTATCCGCTCAGCCCTACGGGCTACCGTCCAGAGGCCGTTACTACTACACAGCACTAGGCCGATGTCTCCCGCAGCGTCCGTATCAAATCAAATGATCCATGCCCACTTTCCGCGAAAGCGACCTCACCTTCCACTTTCCCCGCCACTGGTACGTGCGCCGCTACGATCAGCAGCCGTTCTACCTGCGCATGAGTGGACTGGGACTCAAAGGGGTCGACTTCGTAGCCTTGGACCCGCTAGGGACCGGACACCTTTACCTCATCGAGGTCAAAAACTACCGTACCCGCCAAACGGCATCAGGGACTTACTTAGCCCATGATGTTTCTCCCGAGGAGCTGGCCCAAGCCACCGCCGTCAAGTTTGAGCATACCCAACGCGCCATCCGCGCCGTACAACTCCACTACCGACGCCAGTGGTGGTATCGCTTAGCTCATCGTTATTGGCAAACAAGTAAGCGCTACCAGCAAACCACTGTTTTTTGGACGAAAGCCTTCCAGTGCTTGCAGGACGCGGCGCTGCATACGCACGTCCTCTGGTTAGAAACCGAGGAGCCAAATAGTGAATTTGAAAAAACGGTACGCCAAGTTATCAGCTACGAGTTGGAGACAGGCAGCTCTTTTGCCATAACGAATACGGAGCGGGAGGCACTACCCGGCCTAGTAGTGACAAGGTAGTAGCTGACAATTAAAGGCATTCGGCAAAACGACCAGGCCATAAACAAATTTGTGCCAGCCAACACGAGGTCAACTGGCACAAGTACTTGTTTAAGGCTAGTTTTAAAGTTTAGAACTTAGCAAACTGCGTTTGGTAAACGAAGTCCTGGTTCTTCACCACCAGCGTGTAATTAGCGGCGGGTAAAGCGGCCACGTCTATTGGTGAACCGTTGCCCTGCCATTCTTGCCGCTGGACCAGTTGTCCATTAGCATTGTAAATTTCTACAACGGCATCTTCAATAATGTCTTGCTCCGCGAGGATACGCACATTGAGTTGCTGTGCCGTAGGGTTCGGGAATACGTCGATCGTTGCCGTGATACCGTTGATGTCTACTACGTCTACTAGGACGGGCTGCATATCAATGGTACTACCTACTTGGTAGACTGCCGAAGCACCCGCAAAGCCTTGGTTGTCGATGGGCGCTACCTCACCCGATGCCGTCGGAACGGTAAAGAGCAATAAGCGACCGCCACCGTTGGCACGTTCGGCTACCGTAATCAATTCATTAGCGGCATCGTAGGCTACGTCCAGTGGGTTACCCAACAAAGTGGTTGGACCCGCTATCCGAAACTGCTCCGCAGCGGAAATATTACCATCTTCGGAGGCCGTGGTCCAGTTATTCACCACGATTAAGGCACCGTCCGTATCGCTAGCGGCTTCGCCCACGTCGGTCAGGATCATGAGGTCACTGTCGCGGTCGTAAGTGATACCGTGCGTGCGTACGAGGTCATCTACGGCTATGATGCGGTCAGCCGCTAGTGTACCGGAAGGCTGCGCAAAAATGGAGTCAAACACGGCTACTTGGTTGCTATTGTCCACAATGGCGTAAAGCGTATTCACGTCGGCGTGCAAGCCCCACAGGTTGATGTCGACGTTGATCGTCGCTTGTAAATCAATAGCCGTTGGGCTGAATTGGTACACCAGTAGCGTATTCTGATCGCCGTTAGATTCGGCCGCATCTTGTGCTACAACCATCCGGTCACCCGCTACCGCAATTTCGCGGCCATTGGTGAAGTCAGCAGTAGACGTAGCGGTCAGCGTCGGCGTTTCACCCGCAGCCAGGCTAGCTTTCACCTCACTGTAAGCGTTAATAACGTTATCCGTACGGTTGAGTTGATACAGGGCATCCTGTTCTTCGTTGTAGTAGATACCGTCTGCGTCCGCAGCTACACTCATGAAGCGTTCGATGCTCAGGCTCTGGTCTTCCAAAATAGAAGTGTAGCCAATCATACCGCTCGTGTTAGAAGAAGCGAAAAGGTCGCTCAGCTGCTGCAAAGTAAACGGCAGCGTACCACCTTCGATGTAAATGCCGGCAGCACCCGCAAAGTCATCCACGTAGTCTGGCGCAACGTCACCCGACATCGTCGGTTCGGCAAACGCCAACACCCGACCACCGTTGTTGGCGCGCTCCGCAATAAGCAAGCGTTGACCAATGGTATCAAAGGCTACGTCTACGGGATTACCCAGTAGCGATTCTGGCCCCGCAATGCGCACTTGCTCCGCAGCGCTGATATTGTTATCCGCAGCGGCGGCAGTAAAATTAGACACAACTAGTACGGCACCATCGGTAGCACTACTGGCTTGTCCTACGTCCGTCAGAATCATCTTATCCGTACTGCGTTGGTAAGTTATACCGTGCGTGCGTACCATATTTTCGATGACAATGCTGGCATCCGCGGTAATCGGTCCCGCTGGGCGGCTAAAGAAATTGTCGAAGCGAGCAAGGTTCGCCGAATTGTCCTCAATGGCGTAC
>JBCDIR010000496.1:0-3418 GCA_038748735.1 Bacteroidota bacterium
CTACGCCCTGCTAGGGTAGAAGGACAAAGGACGCCGTCACGTTTTACGAGCTAATTTGGCCTATTCGGCAAAAGCCAGTTAGAAACCGACTGCCGTACCACCGTCAACCGAAAGCGGTAGAAGGACACGCGGGCTACGCCCTGCTAGGGTAGAAGGACAAAGGACGCCGTCACGTTTTACGAGCTAATTTGGCCTATTCGGCAAAAGCCAGTTAGAAACCGACTGCCGTACCACCGTCAACCGACCACCACCCCCCGCAAAACGACAAAATGACCAAAGACCACATCACCACCTGGCTCCAGGGCCTCCAAGATCGCATCTGCACCGCGTTGTCCACAGCGGACGGCGGAACGCCTTTCCACGAAGACCGTTGGGAACGCCCCGGAGGTGGCGGCGGGCGTAGCCGAGTCATTACGGGACAACGGATAGAGAAGGGCGGCGTTAACTTCTCGGCTGTCCACGGCGAATTGTCCGAGGCGGCGGCCAAATCCCTCAAAATTGAGCAAGCGGGACCGTTCTTTGCTACGGGTGTTTCCATCGTTTTACACCCCAAAAATCCCCACGTGCCGATCATCCACATGAACGTCCGCTATTTCGAGATGAATGAAGAAGTCTGGTGGTTCGGCGGCGGAATTGACCTAACTCCACACTACATTATCCCGGAGGATGCGCAGTGGTTTCACCAGCAATTGCAGTCCGTTTGTGACGCAGCGCACGCCGATTACTACCCCCGCTTCAAAACCTGGGCCGACGACTATTTCTACCTCCCGCACCGCGAGGAAACACGTGGCGTAGGTGGCATTTTCTTTGACCGTTTGGGACCGACGGCGGCCCTGAGTAAGTCAGCGTTGTGGCAATTCGTCCAGAACGTAGGGGAAACCTTTGCGCCTACTTACGTAGAGCTCCTCCAACGTCACCAGGACCAAGTCTATAGCGAACAGCACCAAGCGTGGCAGCACCTACGCCGTGGCCGCTACGTTGAGTTCAACCTCGTCTGGGACCGGGGTACCAAATTTGGTCTGCAAACCAACGGCCGTACCGAAAGCATTTTGATGAGCTTGCCACCGCTAGCGTGCTGGGAGTACGCCCACGAGGTGGAGGCAGATAGTGCGGAGCAATTCACACAGGAGCATCTGAAAAAAGGGATCGACTGGCTAGGAAAATGACTTTCATAGTGACTAAAAGAGACCATGCAACTCTCCCTGCACCTGATTCAGCACTTTCCCCAAATCTTCGGGCCGATTTTTAAAGTCGATGTCATCCGCGTCGATGATCAGAAGGTTACCCTCCGTGTAAGTTTGTATCCAGGCTTCGTAGCGTTCGTTGAGGCGTTTGAGGTAGTCAAGACTCATGCTGCCCTCGTACTCACGGCCGCGAGATTGGATGTGATTGACCAAGGTAGGAATACTGGCACGCAGGTAGATAAGCAGATCCGGCGGCGAAATCTGCGAAGTCATCGTTTTAAAGAGTGACTGATAATTCTCAAAATCCCGCGTCGTCATCAAACCCATATCGTGCAGGTTAGGGGCGAAGATGCGCGCATCCTCGTAAATAGTCCGGTCTTGCACTACGGTCCGCTCGCCCTGGTGGATGCCGATAATTTGCGCCAAGCGATTGTGTAAAAAATACACCTGCAAGTTGAAAGACCAGCGCTGCATGTCCGTGTAGAAATCGCTCAGATACGGATTATTATCCGTCGATTCGTAGTGTACATCCCAATTGAAATGTTTACCGAGTTGGGTACACAGGGTGGTTTTGCCCGCGCCAATATTTCCGGCGATGGCAATGTGTTTTACGTTTAGTAGGGATGTTGTTTCGCTCATGCTAGTATGGTAGAAGATAATCTGCTGCGAAAATAGGATTTTTGGGAAAATATTCTGCTACTTGCGCTACCTTTGAAAAAGAAGTTGTGGTCGAACGTTGACCGTAAACCGAACTAATATCAAATCGGTAGGCATTTCTTCGAGACATTTGGCCTACTCGTCTAAAATAATCGTTCGCTAATCGACGAAGCCTTAATTTCACGTCTGGAACAGTTAGCACGCTTGAAGTTGTCCGCTGCGGAGCGTAGCGCGTTGCAAGGTGACTTGAACAACATCCTGCAGATGGTGGAAAAACTGCAAGAACTTGACTTGCAGGACGTCGAACCGCTGGTGTACGTCAACTCCGCCGTACAGCGCTTGCGCAAAGACGAAATCCGTAACCAGGTGACCCGTGAGGAAGCGTTAAAGAACGCCCCCGACCACGATGGAGAACACTTCAAGGTACCGAAGGTAATCGACCTCTAAAGACGCAGTGCTTTGTGTCTCGTAAAACAAACCATATGTCAACCGTAATCGCCACCAAAAACCTCCGCAAAACTTACGACATGGGGGCCACCCAAGTCCACGCCCTACGCGGGGTCAATGCTGTTATTGCGCAAAACGACTACGTCGCGCTCATGGGACCATCCGGTTCTGGTAAGTCCACGCTCATGAACCTCCTTGGCTGCCTCGACTCGCCTTCCGAGGGTGATTATGTCCTCGATGGCGTTAACGTCAGTACCATGACGGACGGAGAGCTGGCCGAGGTCCGCAACCGTAAAATCGGCTTCGTTTTTCAGACTTTCAACCTGCTGCCACGCCTTACGGCATTGGACAACGTTGCGCTACCGCTCGTTTACGCGGGTTGGAGCAAGGCCGATCGTCAAGCCCGCGCCCAAGAAGTCCTTACTACTGTCGGCCTCGGCGACCGTGTCGATCACAAGCCCAACGAGTTGTCCGGGGGGCAGCGCCAACGCGTCGCCATCGCGCGGGCCTTGGTCAACGACCCCAGCATCATCCTAGCCGATGAGCCCACGGGTAATCTCGACACTAAAACCTCCATCGAAATCATGGCCATCTTCGAGAAGATTCATGCGTCGGGTAACACCGTTATCCTCGTCACGCACGAGCCGGACATCGCCGAGCACGCGCACCGCATCATCCGCCTCCGCGACGGCGAGGTGGAATCGGACATCCGCAATGAGAACATTGCTAGTGTGGATGATCCGGAACATCGTTATAATCGGTAAGTGGACCCGTTCGGCTGGCGCCTTTAGTAGAGGGACCGGCTTCGCTCACGCTCGCCTTTTGGTAGAAGGATAAGGGACGCCGTCTCGTCTTTCAGACTGTCACTGTCTATTCGACAAGTTCAAAACCAACTACCGACAACCGTATTAGTAGCAGGATCGCTCTCTCGGCTCAGCCGAGATCGCTTTGGGTAGAAGGTATAAGGACGCCGCATCGTCTTTCAGGCTGTCACTGTCTATTCGACAAGTTCAAAACCGACTACCGTCAACCAACAACTAGTAGAAGGACCGGCTTCGCTAGCGCTTGCCTTTTGGTAGAAGGATAAGGGACGCCGTCTCGTCTTTCAGACTGTCACTGTCTATTCGACA
>JBCDIR010000497.1:0-3416 GCA_038748735.1 Bacteroidota bacterium
CGCTACATCTACGACGGTCTATCCGCTAACGGATTTCGAGTGGGCCAGTAGCGTACCGATTATTGGTGCGGTCGATGCGCCGGCGGTAACCGTAGCGAGTGAAGCCAATGCAGTTTTTACCCTTTCGGTGAGCAATGCGTTTGGTTGTTCGTTGGATACGTTCT
The DNA here is from genome assembly GCA_038748735.1 of Bacteroidota bacterium. GTDB lineage: Bacteria > Bacteroidota > Bacteroidia > Chitinophagales > Saprospiraceae > Lewinella. The sequence continues at coordinate 165 of JBCDIR010000497.1, forward strand.
ATAATTTGCCAGCACCTTTCGTAACGCCCCAAGTAACAGTCACGCCGAGCCTTGACACCATCCAAGCGGGCGAAAGTATCACGCTACAAGCGACGGATGACGATAACTACTTATACAGTTGGTCACCACCAGCTGGTCTGAGCGGAACGGCCATCCCGAACCCTTCCGCTAGTCCCGATTCAGCTACGGTTTACACCGTGACCGTACTGGATGAGAACGGCTGTCAAGCCACCGCTACGGCCACTGTGGTGCTTTTTGATACCCCTTGCCGGGACCCGTACATCTTTGTACCCAATGCGTTTAGTCCGAACGGGGATCAGCTCAACGACCGTCTTGAGGTGCAAGGAAACCTGATTGAAGAATTTTACCTGGCCATCTACGACCGCTGGGGCGAGCGCGTCTTCGAGTCTTTCGACCAGGCAGATAGCTGGGACGGTACCTTCAAAGGACGTGAGCTAACGCCGGATGTGTATGGGTACCATTTAGAGGTGCGCTGCATCGGTGGCACTTTGTTTCAGGACCGTGGCAATGTGACTTTGTTGCGGTGACCTTCAAGTTATTCCTGCAACCATTCTAGGCGCTTCAACTGCTTATACAAGCGTTCTGCCTGTTCAAAACTCAGGGTTTGTTGTCCGTCGCTAAAGGCTTTTTCGGGTTCGTGGTGTACTTCCATGATGATGCCATCGGCCCCGGCTACGGCGGCGGCTAGCGCGATTTTGTCCACGAAACGGCGCAAGCCAATACCGTGACTGGGGTCCGCAATAACGGGCAGATGCGTCTTTTCTTTCAGCATCACTAGGGCGTTGATGTCGAAGGTGTTGCGGTACGCTTTTTCGTAACTGCGGATGCCGCGCTCGCAGAGCATTATTTTTTCGTTACCGTTGCTGAAAATGTATTCCGCCGAAGCGAGCAATTCGTCAATGGTACCCGAAATACCTCGCTTCAACAAGATCGGTTTGTCGACTTCACCGAGCGCATCCAAAAGATTGAAATTCTGGCTGTTCCGCGCACCGACCTGGAAGATGTCAACGTAGTCGTACATCGCTTCAATCTGTTCGGTCATCATCACTTCGGTAACAATTTTGATGCCCGCAGCCCGTGTTTGTTCGTGCCACATTTTGAGTCCGTCCAAACCCAATCCTCGAAAGCTATAAGGTGACGAACGCGGTTTGTACACGCCTCCACGCATAATGCGAATACCGTTGCGCTGCATATGTTCGATGGTCAGCGCGATCTGCTCCGGCGACTCGATGCTGCACGGCCCAACCATTAGCGCAGTGGAACCGTCACCAATCTTGATGTCGTCCCCCAAGTCAATGATCGTATCATCGACACGCCACTTTTTGGACACTAATTTGTACGCATCACTGACCCGGTGAATGTCGCGTATGCCGGGTAAGGTGCCAATTGCACGAATGTCAAAAGCAGTCTTTCCAACCCCCACGAGATAGTTCGCAAACTGTGTCTGCACGGGGTTGACTTTGTAGTCGATGCGTTCGAGCTGTGCTTCTAACGCCCGCTGTTCGGCGGGGCTGATATTGGGTTCTAGCTGGATAATCATACGGGCAAAGTTTGTTCCGCCGGACGAATGGCGTGGACAAATTGTTGAACTGTTTCCGATACAGACGTACCTTTTGCCAGAGCGCGAATAAAGGCACTGCCGATAATGGCACCATTGGCGTACTGGCAAGCTGTATCAAAAGTTTCTTGATTGGAAATACCAAAACCGATGAGACGAGGGTTACGCAATTCCAAAGCGTTGATGCGCTCAAAGTAAGCGATTTGTTGCTCCGAAATACCAGATTTAGCCCCCGTAATGGCCGCGTTCGACACCATGTAGATAAAACCATCGGAGAGCTCATCTACTTGGTGAATACGTTCCAAACTCGTCTGTGGTGTAATCAGAAAACTCATACTGATACCCGTTGCTTCCACTTTTTTGCGGTAGAACGTCTCGTACTCGTAGAGCGGCAAATCCGGCAAAATCAGGCCGTCAATACCTACGGCTTGTGCGTCCGCTAGGAACTGATCAAAACCGTATTGCAACACTTGATTGAAGTAGCCCATCAGCACGAGCGGTACCTGCGTAGTTTGGCGCACCTCAGCTAATTGTTCAAAAAGCACCGGTAGCGTCATGCCGTTTTTGATAGCCTGCCCCCCGCTTTCCTGGATGGTTGGTCCGTCGGCAAGGGGGTCGCTGTACGGCATACCTACTTCGATGAGGTCGACCCCCGCTGCTGCGAGCGCACGAATGATCGTTCCCGTGTCCTCCCGCTGCGGATAGCCCGCCGTGAAGTAAATATTGAGGATGTTGCGCTGCTTACGCGTGAAGAGTTGTTTTATTTTGTTCATGTTGTAGTCGTTTCACTCCTGATTGTGCTCTCCTAGGCCTTCGGTCGGAAGAGCATCCAAAAACTTCATATACGTCTCCAAATCCTTATCGCCCCGTCCTGACAAGCAGACGACGATTACGTCTTTACTGTCGTATTCTAACTGGTCCAGGGCGCTGAATGCGTGCGCTGTTTCCAGCGCGGGAATGATGCCTTCGGTACGGCTCAAATCTAGGGCGGCTTGTAGGGCGTCTTGGTCCGTAACACTGATGGCTTCCGCACGACCCGAGTGGATCAGGTGAGCGTGCATGGGACCGATGCCAGGGTAATCCAAGCCCGCCGAAATGCTGTATGGCTCGATGATTTGTCCGTCGTCCGTTTGCATTAGGAGGGTGCGGCTACCGTGAATGACGCCCTCGGTACCGAGTACACTCGTAGCGGCGGATTCTCCGCTATTAATCCCCAAGCCTGCCGCTTCCACGGCGATCAGGCGCACCCGCTCGTCGTTGAGATAGTGGTAAAAAGCTCCGGCGGCGTTGCTGCCTCCACCTACACAGGCGACGATGGCGTCGGGATAGTCGCGGCCCGTGTGCTCGTCTAATTGCCAGCGCATTTCCTCCGAAATTACGGACTGGAAGCGGGCCACCATGTCTGGATAGGGATGTGGACCCACCACGGAACCGATGATGTAGTGCGTATCGGTCGGGTTATTGATCCAGTCGCGGATGGCTTCGTTAGTAGCGTCTTTGAGGGTACGGCTACCGCTCATGGCGGGTCGTACTTCGGCTCCGAGCATCTTCATGCGGGCAACGTTCGGCGCTTGACGCGCAATGTCCACCTCGCCCATGTAGACGATACATTCGACCCCCATCAAGGCACAGACGGTAGCGGTGGCAACACCGTGTTGGCCCGCTCCCGTTTA
>JBCDIR010000498.1:0-3416 GCA_038748735.1 Bacteroidota bacterium
AGCTTCGTGTCAATCTCCCCCCGATCCCGCAGCACTAGAGCACCCAACATCCGCACGGACAGTAAGCTACCCGTCGGCTGCGCCTCACTCAGGACGAGAATGTCCAAGGCGTCACCATCGCCACCACGCGCTTTGTCCATGAGCGTGCCGGGTACGAAGCCGTAATTACCTGGATACGGCAAAAAATCAATAATTCGATCTTTACCGTTTTTTTGGTCCGTCTTAAAAATACCCATTTCGTAGTCGAACTCCACTTTACGGTTGGTTCCCGCCGGAATTTCAACGATCATATTCACTACGCCGTCCGTCGTCGCTGCCACCGTTTGCGGATCTACGATACTGTCGGAACGGCATTGCGTGCAACAACACCAAATGATCAATAAGCCTACTGAATATTGTAAATTCCTTATCAACTTCGTCAAATTTTATGCTTATTAACGTCTAGCTCGCGAGGATTTGTAATCCGATGCGTACTGTCTCCAAGTCTTCTCTGACTTGCGTATAATGGTGCAAATCGGAAGACTTGCGGACGGCTCGTTACGGATTGTAAATCCTAACGAACCAGATAGTCAGCAGGAGATTTACTTCTTCTTCCGCTTCGGCTTTTTAGTAGGCTTTTCCGCTGCCACTACTGGTTCCGGCGTGTTCATTCGTTCCTTGATGGACCAACCGATAAAGCCGAGCAAGCCGAGTAGTAGAATCGCCGAAGAAGCCATCGAAACGCCTTTACCCAAACGGTAGGTCGCTGGGTCAAACTCGAAGACGATTTCGTGCTGACCAGCGGGAATTTTGAGGCCGCGCAGTAGGTAATTGACGCGGATATGATCGACCGCTTTCCCGTCGATGGTGGCTTTCCACCCCTTGTCCGGACCGTACCAAACCTCAGAGAATACAGCTAAGGCATCACTGTTCGTATCGGCAGTGTAAGTCAAGCGATTGGGGCGGTATTCCGTAAGTTTGATCGTACCGAAACCACTGGTATTGAGCCCCGCTACGTAGTCTTTATACTCTTGATGAACGATGGCTACACGACCGATATCTACTTGGTTGAGCGCATCAATCTCGGCATTGGCGTTGGGCACCATCGCGATACTATCGACGAACCAACCGTTACCTAAAGCGCCGGGATTTTGCTGTACGGCGGCTTGGCCACCTTGCCCAGGAACAATGAAGTATTTGGTGTTCAACATGTCGAACGCCCGCTGGTTACCCGCCGTCAGGTGACGGTCGATGAGGTCTTGGAAACGCTGGAGCTTGGCGGCGTGGTAGCCCCCCACGGTCTTGTGGTGGTAAGACGGGCGCGCACTCTGAAAAGAGCTGACCGTTGCGTCAAAAACGCGGTAGTGTGGGTCGGGATCGGCCAAAATTTGCTGATCGACGGGGCGGGGCGCAAATTCGGCATTACTGATGGTTGTTGAACGTTGGAAATCATCCGCACTCACGTAACGCTGCCCCACGGAAACGACGTCGAAGAGGCAGAGTGCTCCCAACCCCGCCAACAGTATCGGCAATTTGAGTTTATCTTTCAGATAGCCATACGTCAGTCCTGCTGCGGCTAGTACCAATAGCAAGGTGCGCCAAGCATCGCTCGTCATGAGTTCCGCCCGCGTTTCTCGTAAGGCTTTGACCAACGTTTGCTGTATTTCTGGCCCCGCCTGAGCAAAGGGTGCGCCATCGTTCGCCCCGCTCAGCGTGAAGAACGAAGGCCCCATTAGCGCGAAAAAGAGGGCAATAGCGCCGAGGATACCCGTGCTCACCAACAGGGCGCGCAGTTGGGCTTTACGCTCCGCTGGTTGAGTAATGATTTGGTGCAACGCCAATACACCAAGCGCCGGAATCAGAAAAGCCGTCACACTCAAAACGGAGTTGGGCGTTCGGAATTTATTATACAGTGGGAAATACTCAAAAATGAAGCGGTTTAGCCCTTCCAAGTTTTTCCCCATTGACAACAATAAAGTAAATAATACACCTAGCCCAAGCCAGTACTTGACCGGACCTTTGACAATAAACAAGCCCACCAAAAAGAACAGACACATCACCGCCCCGAAGTAGATCGGTCCGCTGGTGAACGGCAGTCCTCCCCAGTACAGGGGCGCTTGCTCCGGACGACCGCCCCCCAGACGACTCATCGCTTTGGCGTAAGGCGAACTACTACTCACTGGTTCAGCACTACCGCCACCTGCTACGCCCGGAATGAAGGACGAAAAGAGATCAATACTACTATTGCTCCAGTTCATTGCATAGTCAAAGGCAAGACCGTCGACTTGGCTACTGGAACCGCTGTTGCCACCGCTACTACTTTCCAAGATGGGCTTTCCACGCATGGTATCTTGTGAATATTCGTAAGTTACGAACAGATTGGAAGCCGCCGACCCAATGGCCAATAAGCCGCCAATGAGCAACACCCCCGCTGCCTTAGCGAAGTGGAGCATCGTTTGTGCTTTGATATTTTTGACCAATTCTGCAATACCCCAAATCACGACGGTAAGGCCGAAAACGTAGGTCATTTGTACGTGGTTCGCCGCCAAGTCCATTCCGAAGCCGATCCCGAACAGTAGCCCCCCCAGAATGTAATGTTTGCGAAAAGCTAAGAGCAAACCGCTAGCCACCAACGGCAAGTAAGAAATAGTCCGCAACTTTGTTTCGTGACCCGCTTCGTAGAGCACGAGGTTATTGGTACTAAACGCAAAGGTAATCGCCCCGATAACGCTCAACCACGGACTGACGCCCAGTAACACCATTAGTAGGTAGAAGCTGAGCATGGCCGCAATGAACTGCCCGGCAGGTGGTTTGAGAAACAAACGGAGTACATTTTCCAGTTTTTTGATGCCATTACCACTGCTCACGGCAGAAATCTGGTAGGTCGGCATACCGCCAAACATGGAGTTGGTCCACAGGGATTCTTCGCCCGTTTCGGCCTTGAATTCCTTGATCTCTTGGGACATGCCGCGGTAGCTCAGCACGTCTCCCTGACGGATAGACTTACCGGAAAATTGTGGCGCAAAATAGGCACAAGAAAGCAAGGTAAAAATGACCACTGCTGCTAGGTGAGGTAGCCACTGGCTGGTTTCGATACGCATGTAAAACGGGTTCGATTTTGGACAAAGATAAGTGTTCGGGTGGAATAAGTTGTATGTCCCTCGCCAGCTGGTAGTGGGGGTACAATTTTTTGACAAAAATTGTGGTTGTACCGACTGCCTCAGGTAGTCAGGTAAAACTCATTTTTTTACTAAAATCACGTACGGTACGCAGCTGTTTTACACGGAGCGGCTCACCGAGGACACGGAGGTTTTATTGTCTTACTAATCGCAGACGAATCCGTCTCGGTGTACTTCGTGAGTCACTCCGTGGCCTTTGGGTAAACCACGCCAGAGCAGCAATTATTCGTACAACAAATACGGCTCGCGCATTTGGCG
>JBCDIR010000499.1:0-3416 GCA_038748735.1 Bacteroidota bacterium
ACAAGATAAGTATAGGTGATTTTGATGGGTAAAACAACTCCCTCAAAAGCTATCCACTGCCAAAGTTCATTATAAGTGCCTGTGCAACCACTTTCTTTGCCCGTTAAGTGGTTGATCGTCACAAAAAAAACACTCCAGGATAGCCAGTACAGTACGTGTCTGCGAATACGTTCCCAGTTCCATTCCTCGTATTTCTTGAGCATGTTCATCTAGCAAAAATAGGTACCATTAGGTAAATAATCCCAGCTAAGGACAAACGACACCACTAGTAGGACAAACAACCACTCACGCGGACGAAAGTCGAAAAGAATGGAAACTCTACCGCTGTAACGCGCTGCTGCATTCCAGCCGGACAAGACGAGCATTCGTCCCTTTTTGAACACCGGACCTGTAAAAGTGGGCGATGTTTGTGGTCATCACAAAAAGATGAACCTCATGCGATTTTTACTCCTACTATTATTACTATTTGGTGGCTCAAGCGCAGCCTTTACCCAAAACAACATCAATGGAACCCTCCAAGATGATGCTGGACAGCCCGTTCCCTTTGGCAATGTGATCTTAACGGGTGGCACCCAGGATTTTTTCCGTGGCGAAGTAGCCGATCTAGATGGCAAATTCCTACTAACTAATCTTCCGGCAGGCGAATACGTTTTGACCGTTTCCGCCATCGGTTTTCAGGATACGCAGCGTACGATCCTCATCGACGGCGACCAAAACCTGGGAATAATTACCATCGCTACGGACGCCATCGCCCTGGAAGAAGTAACCGTGACAGCCCAAAAAGTGGCCTTTCAGCGGCAAGCGGATCGCACCATTGTCAATGTCGGCAGCCTACCTACCGCTGCGGGTGGCAACGCATTAGAATTGCTAGAGCGCTCCCCTACCGTCAACGTCGACCGGGTCAGTAGCGACATTTCGTTGCTGGGGCGCAACAACGTAATGGTCTACATCAACGGCAAGCGCACCCGCCTGACGGGTAACGAATTGGTGCAGTATCTAGCGTCCATACCAGCGGCCTCCATTGCCTCACTGGAGTTGATTAACAACCCACCCGTCAGCTACGATGCCGATGGCACCGGCGGCGTAGTGAACATCGTTTTGAAAAACTACGAAAGTGATGGACTTAATGGTTCCGTTAGCGCTTTTGCGGGCTATGGCCAACGTGGGAAGTACGGCGGCGCGGCCGTTTTCAATTACCAACGCGGGCGCTGGAATGTCTACGGCGATCTAAGCAACGCACAAGATTATACCTTTCAGAACTCAGATATTACTTCCTCCATACAATTCGACAACGGCATCGTCGAGGCGGTACAGGATTCTTACCGTCCGGCCTTTCTCAGCAATTCGAGTGTGAAACTGGGCACCGCTTACGTCTTGGGGGACAAGACCACCGTAGATATTTTCGGCGCCTACGCCCGCCGCCGTTGGGAACTGACGGATGCGGAGACACGCACCACCTACGCGGGTGAACTCGCACCTTTTCCGACAGACCTACTGGCCGGAGACGAGACCAATACTACCAATCAATATACGCTCAGTACCCATTTACAGCACCGACTGGCCAAGCAGCACGCCCTTTCCTTCGACTATGATTACTTGAATTTCAATATTGTCAACCCTACGGCCTATCAGTTGACCAATTTTGATACGGAAGGCGTAGCTATGACGAATGAAAGCTTCACCACCCGCAAGGAAACGCCCTTTGATTTTCACGTAGCCCGCTCCGACTACCAATGGGAGGGCGAAAAACTACGTATCGAAGCAGGCGTAAAAGCTACTTTTTCAAGTGCAGCGAACACTACTTTGTTGAACAATGGGCAGCAGGATCCGGCGCTGGAAGAACTCTTCACGGACGAAACCCAGTTATCCGAACGGATCTATGCTGCCTATTATTCGCTACGGGGACAGTGGGGTGAACACCTGAGCTACACGGGTGGCCTACGCTACGAGTACTACGACCTAGAGCTAGCCGCTAGCCGTGCGGACTTAGACCGTACTATCTCCCGCGTTTTCCCATCTGTGAGTCTCACGCATACCATTTCGCCTAGCAGTCAACTCACCCTGGCTTACCGCGAACGCATTTCCCGGCCGGGCTTTGGGGATTTAGCCCCCGCCTTTTTCTTCTTTAATCCTTATACCGTACTGGCCGGAAATATTCAGGTAATGCCCAATATTAACCGTACTAGTGAATTGACGTTCAACCACCAGCGCTTGTTCATCGCCCTGAGTTACTCGCTGGACGATGCGCCGCTGGTTCAGTACGCCATTCCGCAGTTGAACCAAGCAGAAAACCTACTCCTACTGCTTTCTGACAACATCGACCAGCGCCAGCAGTTAGGGTTGAACGTGAGTTTTCCTTTCCGCTTCTCGGACGTTTGGTCCTCCAATTATCAAATCGGCAGCTACTGGCGGCGTGATGAAATGACGTTCGGTGAGGTCAAAAACGTTATTTCCAACCCTTTCCTATCCATCGACGTAGCACAAAATTTTGAACTTCCTAAACAGTGGTACGTAGCGTTAAGCGGCCGCTGGAACTCGACCACCTACCGGGGTACGATCTCCCAACCGGCACAGTCTTTCGTTCACCTCGGCGTACAAAAGAAGTTGAGTAACAGTACGGTAGGACTATCTTGGACAGATATTTTTAACACGGGTTCCTTTTTAGGCTTCAATAATAACCTGGCGGAACTGGGCATCGCCTACGAGTGGCTATACGATTTGGAAGGTAGCATCTTAAAGTTGTCTTATTCCTACCAATTTGGCGGGCGCAAGGTCAAACAACAACGGGGCTCAGGCGCGACGGAGGTCTTGCAACGGACAGGTAGCTAAAAGGAGCTGTATTTGGAAAACATCATCCATTCCAGACATTTTTACATACTCCCCCGACTTTTTGGTATGGTGTGTGGCCCATTTTAGGCTGATCTTTGTTGTGTAATCAAAACAAGAACAGTACGAAAATTCAAAGTGATTTCGCTTTCAAAAAGTGAATCCTAAAAAATCACTTTTCCTTTTCTGTGCAATAATCAGTCTTCTTATGAACCGCAAGCACTTCCTCAGAAAATCGCTACTAGGAGCCGCCGCCTTAGCCGCCGGTGCCAAGGCAACGAACGCTACGGGCGAGACCTCTACCTACGATAAACTGATGAAGCAAGTCGGTTTCAATCACATTCCAAACCAAGAAATTAAAACCATGAAAACAGTATTGCACCGGGCCGATACGCGCGGCCACGCCGACCACGGTTGGCTGAACAGTCACCATACCTTTAGCTTTGCCAATTACTACAATCCAGAGCGCATGAACTTCGGGGTACTGCGCGTCCTGAACGATGACGTCGTCAAAGGCGGACGGGGCTTTGGGAAACACCCTCACGACAATATGGAGATTATCTCTATCCCGCTGCAAGGTGACTTAGAAC
>JBCDIR010000500.1:0-3406 GCA_038748735.1 Bacteroidota bacterium
GGCAAAAAACGTAGGCGATCTCGGCTGAGCCGAGACAGCGAGGCTTTTTAACGAAATGCAGGATAAAATCTCGCCACTCGTAGCCATTTGAGGGTTTGCAGAACAAGTCTAATACTAAAAAATATAGCGCAGCCCCAATTGCAACTGCCAGCGTGAAGCCAGGCTAAAGTCGTCCGTGAAGATCTCCGTCAGGTTGGTATCAAAGCTGAAAGTAGGCGTGTTGTTCTCAACTGATACACCAATGGGTTGGGTATTGGTCGGGAACTGACGAATGCCCCACTTGCTGTTGATGAGGTTACCGGCGTTCAGTAAGTCCATGCTGAACTGAATAGCGTTACCGTTTGACAACATATAGTCTTGCAGCACGCGCACATCCCAACGTCCGAACCAGGGGCTAAGGATGTCGTACTTTTCAGCGTAAGCGCCACGGTTTTCGCTGAGGTACTCGTCCTGCTGGATGTAGGCTTCGAGGGCCGTACGCTGAGCGGCTTGGGCGGCGGCATCTCCCGTGAAGTTCATGGTTTGTAATTCGTTGGTCGTCGGGATGTAGATCAGGTCGTTGAGACCAGAGCCGTCGTTGTTGATGTCACCGGAGTAGGTGTAAGAAAAACGACCACCCTGTGCGTACTCGAAGAAGGTCGCTACGGTTGTTGCCCAGTTGCCGCCGTACTCAAAACGCTTGTGCGCCGAACCGATGATCCGGTGGCGATTACCGTACAGTGAAGGCGTCAGGCGCGCTTGGTTTACGTGACCGATGGCGGGGTTACGCTCGTAGGCATCACTAGAAATCTCTGCTTCAATGGAGCTAGCGTCCTGAGCGTCTAAAAAGTTGTAGCCCAAGCTGGTGAACCAGCCGCTGGCCCAGTTCTTCTTGACTTGCAAAGACGCGTTGAAGCTGTAGCCCAAGTCGGTATTCGTAAAGACGTACGCGTTGGTAGGTCCACCGAAAACAGTAGCGCGATCAGACGGTAGGTACACTTCACGATCATCCACACCGTCTAATTTACCCGTTGGTAGGTTTAGGCCGTAGTTACGCACCATCATCGCGTTGAGGTCTTTGGTGTAAACAAGGTCCGCACTCAGGGTCCAGTCACCGCTCATTTTGCGATCAAAGCCTAAGTTGGAACGCCATACCTGTGGGAATTGGAAAGTAGGTTCCGTTACCGTATAGAAAAAGAAGTTCGGATTAGCAACTTGGTTGCCTAACCACACAAAGGGGAAACGACCTGTGAAGAGGCCCGTGCCACCGCGTAACTGCTCCGTTTGGTCACCTTTAATGTCGTAGTTGAAGCCAACGCGGGGAGAAATCAAGGGGGTGTTATCCGGTAATACGGTATGGTCAAAGGTTACTTCCTCTCCTTCCGTATTGAAGTAAATCTGATCGGGGAAATAGTTACTACTTCCGTCAGGATTGCGGAGACGTTCGATGTTTTCCTCAATTTTATCTTGGGTATCGAAGTACAGTGGCATATCCATACGGATACCAGCCGTCAGTTTGAAACGATCCGATAGTTCGATCTCATCCTGAAGATAAAAGGCAAACTGCCCAACGTTGGTCTCGGCTAAGCTCCAGCCGGTTCCGTCGTAGCCATCTCCTTCGCCGTTAAGGGCATCAAAAGTAGCTTGGGCACCCGCAACTGCTGCGTCCAAAGCTCCTGCGCGTACACTGTCGGCAAAGGCTTGTGGGCTACCCGCCCCCGGAAGTGGACCAAAGGCACCCGCATAAAAGCCGAGGTTAAAGCTGTTGTCAAACTCAAAGCGTTCCAAACTCGCACCAACCGTGATGGTGTGCTTGTTCAAAAAGATACTGAGGTTGTTCGTAGCTTGGAGTACGTTCTGGTCCAAGCGGTTGTTCACCGAAAACGGCTCGTGACCCGCTACGATGTAGTTGATACCATCGCGCTGAACGAGAATAGACGGGAAAGGATCACTCAAAGGATCACGAGAATCCTGGAAAGCGGTGTAGCCTACCTGCAATTTGTTGCTGATCTTGTCACTAAACAACGCACGGTATTCAATGATACCTGAGTGGATGACGTTGTTGATGGCGTAGCCGCTATTGCGGAACTGCAGGGTGGTTGCATCCGGTCCACGGCGGCCCAGTGCAAAGGGGTGAGCGGGGTTTTCCTTAGTAGCGTCCAGGAAGTTATAAGTAGCCGTCAGCGTTTGGTTACGACCGATGTTCCAGTCTAACTTGGCGATACCTTTCAGGTTGTTTTGGTTAAACAAGAAGCCTTCGTAAGGTCCCGTCTGGTAGCCAAAGCGCTCTTCGAGTACGTTAGAAATCAAATCCAGGTCGGCTGCTTCTACGCGCGATACTTGCTCGCCAGATACTCCCGGGCGGGCAGCAATGAAGTTGGAACCCAAATCGTCGCGGTTTTCGTATTCTGCATTGACGAAGAAGAAGAGCTTGTTTTTCACAATCGGACCGCCGAGGCTAAATCCGTACTGGATTTGCGAGAGTTCCGGTACGAAAATCTCGTTACCGTTGACTTTGGAACCCGTCAGGCTTTCGTTACGACCAAAAGCAAAAACCGTACCCTTGAACTGGTTGGTTCCGCTCTTAGTAACGGCATTGACCGCCGCACCCGTAAAGCCCGCTTGCGTCACGTCGTAGGGCGCAATGTTGACCTGAATTTGGTCGATAGCGTCCAAAGAAATGGGCTGGGCGTTGGTCTGACCACCCGGCGTAGCCGCGTCCAAACCGAAAGGGTTGTTGAAGATCGAACCGTCCAGGCTGAAGTTGTTGTACTGGTCGTTACGACCCGCAAAGCTGTTGCCGTCCGAAGAAGGCGTCAAGCGGGTGTAGTCCGAAGCCGAGCGGCTAATGGTCGGTAGACGCTGAATTTCGGTCGAACCGACTAGCGTAGCTACGCCCGTGCGGTCGCGGTCAAAGTCGGCATCCTCGTTGCCAATGACCACCACTTCGTCCAGGTTGACCCCGTCCGTAGCCAGCTGGAAGCTGATGCGGCTCGTCTGGCCCAGGGCCAAATAAATGCCGTCGCGCTCGTCGTCGTTGTAGCCAACGTAAGAAGCTTTTACGGAATAAGGACCTCCCACCCGAAGGTTGGGTAAGGTGTAGCCGCCTTCGGCATTGCTAGTGGTGCCGTACTGGGTACCCGTTGCCGTATTGACGGCCACGATAGTAGCACCAATAAGCGGTGCGCCATCCGCATCCTCGATCGAACCGCTAATCGTTGCGGTTGTCACTTGGGCCAATAGCGCAGTGGTGCTGAGCAGCAGGGCTGCTAGCAAAATAATGTAACGCTGTAGTTTCATCTTAGTGAGATAAAGTGAGAAGAATGATGAGTAATACGTGCGCAAAAGTAGTTGCTTGAATTTATAATGCCCTAACCTCTAGCTAACGTTTGGTTAATATTTAATACTGAGTTTACATTGGGTTAAC
>JBCDIR010000501.1:0-3403 GCA_038748735.1 Bacteroidota bacterium
CCGTAACCGACGCGCAGGAGGAGTTGCTGCCCCTGAGCAAGTCCCCGTACTAGCTTCCACCCCGCACTAATGCCAGGGAGGGTCACCCAGGGACTTAATGCTTTGATACCAAGCTGTTCATGACGTAGGGAAACGTCAAAGAACAAACCGCTGCGGAAACTGAACTGCCCGCGGGTAAACAGCGCTAGCGCACGTCGGTCTTGCGACCCCATGCTGGCCACTTGCAGTAGAGTAGGCGGAAGAAAGAGTTCGTTCGCGGGACGGAATGATTCGTACAAACGGGATACATCAGTTCCCAGATTACCAAACGAACTAGCCGTTTCGCTGCGATCAAACTGCTGCCAGCTCGTACCCATTAACCAGGCGATTCGGGAGCGTTCACCTTGGTGGGCGTAATTGACGTAAGACTCAAGTAGGGTGAAGCGATTGCTGCCGTCGTAGAAGTCCGCCGTACCCTTGCTGGTGGGGGAAGCGGCATTACCCCGGAAGAGTGCGGTAGGGGCGTAAATCGCGCGCTCCAGCACGTTATTTTGCTGGTACGAAATTTGGGTATTCAGCGTCCAACGGGTTGCTAGTTGGTAAGCTAGTTGCGCACTCAGCAAGTAATTGTTTTGGCGATCTTGACGGGTATTTTGTTCCAGGAGAGAGACGGGATTGAAGCTGTCGAATAGTCCCAGGTTTTCGTAGTAGCCGCCGTACTGTTCACTCGGAAAGGGGGTTGGAGCGTCCACACCAAAAATCGGAGCGGTGGGGTTATAGATAGTGGCGTAGTGAAAGGCTTCGGTGAACCCATAATCGGAACGGCGGTTATTCAAATTGGCCAACAAACGGAGGCGCAATCGGTCTTGCGCGCCCGTCAGCACCGTATTCATTTGCAGGTTGAATTGTTGAAACCCGCTCGTACGCAGAATCCCTTCCACCTCCCGGTAATTGACGGATAAACGAAATTTAGCCGGACCAGCCTGCGTGGTTAAGGCCAAATGATGCGCTTGACTGATGCCCGTTCGTACAATCGCATCTTGCCAATTGGTATTACTCCCCAAATCCGTACCGCCAGCAGCCAGAAACTCCTCGCGGTTCATCACCGGAATATTGTTTTGTAGCGTAGACGCCCCCACCTGCCCCTGGTACGTGAGGCGCACTTTCCCGTTCGTATCTACGCTGCTTTTGGTCCGTACGAGTAGCACGCCATTACTGGCTCGGGTACCGTAAATGGCAGCAGCAGCGGCATCTTTCAGGACCGTGACCTCCGCAATATCGTTCGGGTCAAGGTGTATCCAGGAGGCCCCCACTACCCCATCTACGACGATCAACGGAGCGATATCGCCTTCGATAGCGGCCAGTCCCCGCAGCCGTAGCGTACTGAACTCATTCGGGTCGCCGCTAGCTTGATTGACGTGTAAGCCGGCTACTTTCGCCTGTAAAAGAAGGGCCGGATCCGAGATTAATCCTTGGTTGAATTGTGTTTCGTCGACTCGCTGCACGGTACCGACCATCAAGCTAGTCGTTTGGCCGTAGCCGAGATGGTACGGTAGTTGTTGGTGGAGCGTATCGGCTTCTGCCGTGGCAGACGCGCTAGTGTTAGCGGCACTTTGGGAAAATAGCGCAGCACCCGCTAGGCTGAACAATAAAATACCCAAGCAAGGGCGTAAAAACCGTTGAATAGATGACATGAGAGCGTATGTTAGTGATTAAAAGGTGCTGGCAAATTAAACAAAAAATCCCGGACGCTCCGCAATGGGAACGCCCGGGATAACTTTTACATCAAAGCTAAAAGGAGGTAGGTCCTAGTAGCCAGGATTTTGCGTCAAAGATCCAGCCGCCGCAGTAATTTGCGCTAGTGGAATCGGAAAGATATTCTTCGTTGCGTCAGAAGCGGGCTTCTCCCACCACGTGCCATTGTACTTGCCGAAGCGGATCAAGTCCGTACGGCGAGACGTTTCTTGGTACATCTCACGGCCACGCTCGGCTAGGAACTCTGCTTCGTCCATTGAGCTGTAAGCGGAAACACCCGCACGTGCACGTAGTACGTTCACGTCGGCGATACCGGCACTCCAGTCACCTGCCTGACGGCAAACGGCTTCGGCGCGGTTCAGGTAAATCTCACCCAAACGTACCACGGGGAAGTCATTATCCTGGTGGCGACGATTGAACTGCTTGAAGCTGAATTTGCCCGGACGAGCACCCGCTTCACGCAGTGAATTAGGCTCCAACTCGTTGATTTCGGGCGTGTACTCTAACTCAATCTTACCATCATCGGAAGCGTAATCGAGGATAGCAGAACCACCGAAGTCCAACTGAGGGCCTACGATGAAGTTAGCATCTTTACGGGCGTCACCGTCTTCGTAAGAGTTGTAAAACTCTTCCAAGGTAGCGTAACCGTTCCAAGGCTGCTCATCTAGGTTCCAAGTGAACTGGCTAGAGTAGTGCAGGTTCATCTGCACGAAGTTCATATTCTCACCCGTTACTTCGTCGAAGTTGATGGAGAAGATGTGCTCGGGATTGCCTTCGTTGTTAGGTGCGAATACGGCGGCGTAGCCTTCCAATTCTTCTGGATCGCTATCTACCGACGGCCGCTTCGAAAGATTCTTCACCGTACAACCGTCACCGCAGAGCATGTAAAGGCCACTATCGATAATAGCAGAGGCAGCAATCTCCGCTTTGTCGTACATGGGTGTACCAACATACACTTCTGCGTTCAGGTACAATTTAGATAATAGACCCAATACACCGTAACGGTTCATGACGTAGGCACTACCACCGTCAGCCAATGGGCTATTACTCAAGTCCATATCAGCAGTAATTTCGGGGACACCGAGTGCAGCCAAGAGGTCTTCCTCAACGGCCGCAAATACCGCTGCACGATCAGATTGTGGTGGATCTGTATTGGTTTCCGTTACAATTTTCACATTGCCGTAAAGGTCTAATAAACGCCAGTAATGATAGCCGCGAATGGCACGTCCTTGTGCTCTTTGCTCTACCGTAAGTTCATTGTTACCAAGCGCCTCATTTACCGTAGCAATGGCATTGTAGGTATTCGTCCACGTATTGTTGACGAAATCGTGATTCGGCGTGTAAGTGTGCTGGTGCAACTGAATGAGAATACCGCCGTCTAGCCAGTCACCACCTTTAGCGGCAATACACATCTCGTCAGAAGGAATTTCCTGAATGGAGAAGTAGCTACCGTGGTTGGCAATACCTAGATTGAAGAATTCATTGTAAGAAGCCGTTAGCGGACCACTAGGAGTGGAATTGTTATCATTGGGATCACCGGGTGATTCTACAATGATGTCCGATGTGATGTCACCCACCAGATCTTCCTCTAGGTCTGTACAAGCCACAATGCCCATTGCTAGGCTAGCGAACATGAAATACTTTACAAGTTTATTCATTTTCTTTTTGC
>JBCDIR010000502.1:0-3397 GCA_038748735.1 Bacteroidota bacterium
CGAAGGTCTTAGAATTACCCGCCGCGTACCAAGATCGACTCGAAACCCGCCTGACGCCCTCCGACCGTCCCGCCTTGGAATCGGAGGAAGTCGATGCCGTTTTGATTGTCAATACGTTTATGTTCATTGAAAACAAACAGGAGTATCTCCAAAAACTGCTGACGACCATCAAACCCGGTGGCCGCCTCGTCATCGTTGATTTTAAGCGCAAGCGAACTACCATTGGGCCAAAGCCACGCTCGCACCGTACGCCCCTCTACGAGGTCGAAGATTTGCTGTACGCAGCGGGCTACAAGACTGTTCAGGCAATTGACACGGAGTTGAACTACCAGTACATCGTGATTGCGGACAAGTGATGCTTAATTACCTGCCGTCAAACCGTACATCACCCCCACACTGGCAAAGTGAATAAACGCGAAGTTATACACTTGGTCTACGTCGGCTCCGCCTTCGATGAGTCGGTAACCTGCCTTGAGTTTCCAACGGTCGCTACCCAAGTTGACGAGTACCCCCGCGAAGATGTCTTCGGCCCGGCCCTGCGGCCCTACAAGTGCATCCCCCTTGAGGAAAAGAGATAAAATTTCCGTCGGAGTATAGTCCAATTCAAAACTGAGGAGAGGAACGAAACCCAAATCCGTATCGTCTACAGTAACTGCTCCTTGAGTGAGCGCGATGCGGGCGTCACGTACCAGTACGCTAGCCCCCGCATCCAAGCGAAACCTAGGGCGGTCCACGAAGCGGTAACGGTAGGTTGCCCGGTAGGTATTGAACTCGTAACGCCCCGTAATACCTGGACCGATGAAAATACGGTCGGCAAAGTCAAAAGTACCCCGAATGTTGTCTTCGTATTCGATTTGCAAGGGAGCCGCCGTCAACTCGATGGTGTGCTTGTCCCCCAGCAAATAGGCCGCTTCTACACGTATAAAAGGAGTGGTGGGACTTTCTCGGAAGTCGTCGGCTAGGGAGAACAGTGTACCGGATTCCTGCTCTCTGTTGGGTACTCGTACGTCGTTATACTGCGTAAAAACGAGACCGGTCTCCAAGCTAAGCCGCAACTGGGCGCTGAGCGTTTGTGGTAAAAAATACAGTAAAATTATCAAGCTAAGGTAGCGCATAGTGAGGGTGTTTTGTTTTCCTAACTACCCCTCACGGCGCTGTGTTCATTCTACACTTTTTCATCCGTCAAGACAGCCAAGCAGCTTTTCAGTCCTTCGCGCCAGTGGGGGATGGTTTGCCCGAAGGTGGTGCGGAATTTAGCTTTATTCAGAACACTGTACGGCGGGCGCTGGACGGGCGTTGGGTACTCTTTACTTTCGATGGGATAGACGGCGCAGTCGATACCCGTAAGTTCAAAAATAGCGAGTGCAAAATCGTACCAACTGGTGACGCCTTCGTTGCTGTAATGAAAGAGTCCGGCTAAGTCTGCTCGTGGGCGCTGGCCGTCTTCTATTTCGCGGATAATTTGGACGATGGCAACGGCCAGGTCACGGGCGTAAGTGGGGGTGCCGACTTGATCGAAAACGACGCGCAGTTCATCTCGTTCTCGCCCGAGGCGGAGCATGGTTTTGACAAAATTGTGCCCAAAACTGCTGTACACCCAAGAAGTACGGACGATCATCGCGGCGGGATTGGTCTGCACAACCCCCTGGTCCCCCGCAAGCTTGGAGGCGGCGTAGACTCCCGTCGGGTCCGTCGGATCCGTCTCTACAAGCGGGCGATTGATAGTGCTGCGGTAGACGTAGTCGGTACTGAAATGGACTAGTTGGCAGTTATGAGTTCGACACTGTTGAGCAAGTTGCGTGGCGGCCGTTTCGTTGCAGGCGTAGGCGGCGGCTTGTTCCGTTTCGGCATGGTCTACGGCGGTGTAGGCTGCGGTGTTGAGGCAGTAGTTCGGTTGGTGGGTGGCGAAGTAGGCCGCTACCGTCTCCGCATCCGTGATGTCGAGTTCCGCACGAGTTGGCATCAGCCACGTCCAACTCGGAAACTGCTGGGCAACAAGCCTGAACTCCTGACCCAATTGGCCACCTGCTCCGGTGACGAGTACTGTTGGCATATCGTTTTTTGCAAAAGTAAAAACATTCATCTGAGATCAACTGGTGCAGTTGGTTTTCTTAAACTGGTGGAGTTGAATTCGGGCATTATCGACTTACTTGTAGTTTCCAAATTTCAGACATATTAGTGCTTTGTTAACACTAAATCCATGGGTAATCTATGGCAACTTCAGCCTTAACAAAGCACTAGCTTGCAACCTTTACGTATGAAATACATCCTTCTGAAGGAAAGAATCCTCAATCTAAATCATCCGACTGTGAAATCATTAGTATTAACACTGTTTACGTTCAGCCTTCTGCTAGGCCTCACGCCCCTTACCTACGCACAAGATACCGCCCCTCAGCCCGAAGATTTGGCTCGCTTGGTAGGCGAATGGAAAGGCACACTGACCTACCGCAACTACGGCGATGGAAAATTCTACGACGTAGCCAGCACCCTCAGTATCACCACCGGTTCTGATGCCTACGAAGTACAGGCCGACAAGCAATTTCCCAGTGAACCCAATAAAGGTGGCATCTACAAAATAGCTATCGCGGAAGACGGTTCTGAATTCAACGGGGGAGAAGTTATATCCCGCAAGGTACTGGAAGATGGTACGGTAGAGATTATTACCGAACAGAAAGGTCGTGACAATCGCAAGCGCTGTACAATTCGCTTCACTTACCTCATTGGAGACGACAGCTTCATAGATCGCAAAGAAGTACTGTACCGTAAGCAAACGGAATGGCTACGACGCAATGAGTTCAAGTACGAACGGGTCTAACCTTTAGCCGGTCGCTGTTTGAGCACTTTTGGCTTGGGGGGAACAGGCAAGGAATCCCGAAAAAGCGGAGCTAGTTCTAAACTGTCTTCCAGCGTTTTCAGTGCTGGTTTTTCTGGGCGGGTGGGCCGCAGCGGTCGGTCAAGGGTATCCTTGCTGCGCCGTGCTTCGAGCAGGATGATGGAGTCGGCGATGCGTCCGGCTTCTTCCCAGACGCGGGCCTGGCAACGCTCCTGGCGCACGGCTTTAAACTTAGCTAAGCGCTCTTCTACTTTCTCCATGATGACGGCATCTACGTCGATGTGGGTAGAGCTCTCGCAGGCGGTGCTGAGGAGTAGCAGGAGCACTCCTAGGCTTATTGGATAAATAATATAATGGTGAAGGATGGATGGCATTGTGTTTCTTTTTCAACGATTTCGATTACAATCGATTCGTGACCAGACATTTGTCTTCTCTCTTCCCAAGGTACGAAAGTCTCCGAAACGCGCGCTACTTCCTCCTAAAAATACCAAAGGGGTTCAGCTTTCGCTGAACCCCTCCGGCTCTATTGTGTTTGCGTAATCGCGCTAGGTATTATTTTACCGC
>JBCDIR010000503.1:0-3396 GCA_038748735.1 Bacteroidota bacterium
GAACGCCATCAAGTTCACGGAACGAGGTGGGGTAGCGGTCCAAATAGACTCGGCGGATCGGCGGGTGATTCGCTTCCAAGTGGCGGATACGGGTCCAGGTATTCCGCCGGAGCAGTTGGAGAGTGTTTTCGGTGCTTTTAACCGCATCAATCGTCCCGGCAAACTCGTGGAAGGTACGGGCTTGGGCCTGAATATTGCTAAAAAACTGGCCCATCAAATGGGCGGTGATATTTTACTTACTTCCACGCTAGGCGAGGGGGCTACGTTTACCTTAGAATTGCCGTTCCAATATCCCGAACAGCAAGCCGTGACGGCTTTCCAGACCAACGAAAAACCAGCGATCGACACCAGCAAAGCGGGACGCCTGCTAGTCGTGGAGGATAATTTGATGAATCAGATCGTGCTGCGGAAGACGCTCCAGGGTGCTTGGCCTAATTTAGAGGTGACCATAGCGACTACGGGCAAAGAGGCGATTGAGTGCTTGCATTCCACCGCTTATGATCTCGTGTTTATGGATATTCAGTTGCCGGATATGGACGGATTTGCGATTACCCGTTATCTTCGCACCCAGCGATCTGCTTCGCGGGCGAACATCCCGGTACTGGCCATGACGGCCCAGACACAAGTCACCGAGGATGAGCGCTTCCAGGAAGTGGATATGACGGACTACATTCTGAAACCATTCAACCGCGACCAGCTTTTTGAAAAGATGAGTGCGTTTCTGTAAGTACATTTACTACCGTTGCTAAAATACATCCCAAAATGAAGGCAAAAAATACCCTAGATTTAACCTACATCAAAACCATGGCAGCTAACGATCCAGAAACGATGAAGGCGCTTTTGCAGGCCCTCCAAAAAGAACTGCGCACGCACTTGCCCAAAGCTCGCAAACTCTATCAGGCTAAAGACTGGAATGGGCTGGAGCGCTTTTGTCACCATTTCAAGTCCACCATTAGCTTTGCGGGCCATCCGGGAATTGTCGCCACCAATCGGGCGCTCTGGGATATGGCCAAGGCCGGTGCTGATCCCAGCGGAAAAGGAGCTGCGTTGATTGGCCAATTGGAAAAACAAGGGCAGGAAATCAGCCGACAAGCAAGTAAAGCCCTGAAGAACCTCTAACCCCTAGAGACTTCAGACCATAAACACGACAAAATGAAGGGAATCATCCTCGCAGGAGGTTTGGGTACGCGCTTGTATCCCCTGACGATGGCGGTGAGCAAACAGCTCATGCCCGTTTACGATAAACCGATGATCTACTACCCCTTGTCGACGCTCCTGTCGGCAGGTATCCGAGATGTATTGATCATTTCTACCCCAAAGGACCTGCCTAATTTTGAGAAACTACTGGGTGATGGTTCACAAATTGGTTGTAATTTCAGCTACGTGGCGCAACACGAACCCAACGGTCTGGCGCAGGCCTTCGTCCTCGGAGAGTCGTTCATTGCGGGCGATCCGGCGGCGCTCGTGCTGGGGGATAATATCTTCTACGGCGTAGGGTTGGGCGACCAACTCAGCCACTGTGCTAAGCCCGATGGTGGCATCGTTTTTGCCTACTGGGTAGCCGACCCAGAACGCTACGGCGTGGTCGAATTTGACGAGCAGCGGAAAGCCATTTCCATTGAGGAAAAACCCACTAAGCCCAAGAGTAACTTTGCCGTGCCGGGGCTGTATTTCTACGATGATCAAGTGGTCGAAATCGCTAAAAATCTGGAACCCAGTGCTAGGGGCGAATACGAAATTACGGATGTCAACAAGCACTATCTGGCACAGGGCAAGCTGAAGGTAAACGAGTTGGGGCGGGGCGTAGCCTGGTTGGATACGGGGACCCACAAGTCACTGATTCAAGCGGGCCAATTCATTGAAGTGATTGAGGAGCGGCAGGGCTTAAAAATTGGCTGCATCGAAGAAATTGCCTACCAAAAGGGCTTCATTGACGCCGCGCAGCTCGAAAGGCTGGGTCACTATTACCGTAAAAGTGGTTATGGCGAATATTTGTTGCAACTATTGGCACGGGAGCAAGGCTGAATGAGCTAAAATGTACTAAACGCTGGCTACTGACGTTTTGGAGGGGAAAACGCAGATTTGTGTCCCAAGCGTACCCTGAGCAACGACAAAATTTGTCCTTACCACGCAAGTCTGCTACCTTCGTCCCCGAAATTCCAAAGCTATGAATATGATGCGCCTGACGTTCTTCGCCTTCTGCTGCTGTTTGTTCACGACTGCGTGGTCCCAAACGACTACTGGCCTTAGTGCTTACTATACCTTCGAGGGCAACCTAGAAGATCAAATGGGCAATACGTCTAATACCGGTATTGAGGTCGGTACTCCCACCTACGGCTGTGGCGTACGGGGACAGGGCCTACTGCTAGACGGGGCGAACGACCAATTCCGTGTTTCGGCTAATTCCCCCGCCGCCGGAGAGTTCGATACCGAAGACTTTACCGTTAGCTTCTACTTCAAATCCGTGGGTTTCGACGGTATTCAGTACCTCTTTTCTAAGCGTGATACGGGTTGTATGAGCGACCGACAGTTCTACGTTCGCTACACGCCACAGGCGAATACCCTCAATACTTTCCTGGCGCAGGATGCGGATAAAGATGTCAACTTGTTTAACCTCACGAGTGTAACGGACTGTTGGCAACACCTCGTCGTAGTGCGGGATGACCTACGCGTTCGCCTCTACCTGAACGGAGACGAGGTAGAAGATCGGGGGGGCACCGCTAGCCGAATCGACCTCTCTACGGAAGGAGACCTGTACATCGGCGGAGCGGACTGTATTGGCGGTTTGGAAACCCCGTTTGCGGGTCTCATCGACGAAGTACGCATTTACAACCGGGTGCTCAGAGACGAAGAAATTGCGGAGCTCTTCTTTCGCCCCGATCAAATTATCACCAACGATACCATCGTGTTTCAGGGCAGTATCGTAGACCTAGAAGTCAACAACGACTGTGCCGTTTCTAACTTTAATTGGATACCCAACGACAACCTCTCTCCTACCGACAGCGGCATGCCCAGTATCGAAGCGGATGATACTGGCGTATTTCGTTATTTCGTGCAGGTGAGTGACCCTGTCTCTAGTTGCATAGCTGTTGATTCCTTCCGTTTGACGGTTATTGACCCCAATACGTTGCCGTGTCAGGTGGCGATGGCCAAAGCGTTCACGCCCAATTTTGATTCGCTCAACGATACTTATGGGCTGAGCAATCCATTCGCTATTCAGGATATGGTTTCTTTTGAAATTTTTGACCGCTGGGGCGGAAGGGTTTTTGCCACAGCTGACCCCTTCGCCAAATGGGACGCTACCTTCCAAGGTGAGGCTGTTAATCCCGGCATTTTCCTCTGGCGCGTCATCTACCGCTGTGATGGGGAAGAAAAAAATGATTCGGGTACCGTTAC
>JBCDIR010000504.1:0-3390 GCA_038748735.1 Bacteroidota bacterium
CATCGTGAAGGCGCACTGGGCGTTTTTCCCCCGTATCGGACATTGGTATCGCCGTCGGCAGGAGGAGAAAGCCCGGATTGCCCAACTCCGGATTGGACCACCGACCCAGCGTGGGCGTTACTCGGGCAGTGTCGTTTGGGCCTACTACGCACAGGGGCGTCAGAAATTTAGCGAATTGCTCCCTCCCAAATCCCGTGCTCAATAATGCCGAAAAATCCACTCGATATCCTGTACCAAGACGATTACCTCTTCGTCGTCAATAAAACGGCGGGTCTACTCAGTGTACCGGATCGGCACGATGCTAAACGGCCAAGTGTTAAGCAGTTGTTGCGGCAAGCCACCTCCCAAGCCGTCTATCCCGTTCACCGACTGGACGCCGATACCAGCGGGGTAATGATCGTGGCGCGTACGCCGGAGGCACAACGGATACTGAGCGAACAATTCGCCCAGCATACGCCCCAAAAAGTCTACCACGCGCTGGTCGAGGGAATACCTGCCCCCGCTCTCGGTACGATTGACCACTCCATCGCCCCCGCCAGCAAGCCCGGGCGGATGCGAGTTCACGCCAGCGGCAAAAGGGCAATAACGAATTATCGCCTTACGGAGTCTTTCCGCCGCTTCAGTTGGTTGACCGTCGAAATTGAGACGGGGCGTACCCACCAGATTCGGGTCCACCTGCAAGCGTTAGGACATCCTCTCGTGGCTGACCCTTTCTACGGGCGTCGCAGCGCACTGCGTCTATCGGACGTCAAGGGAAAACGGTTCCAACTGGCCAAAGGAACTACCGAACGACCCCTGCTCCAACGCACGGCACTGCACGCGACTAGCATCACCTTTCAGCACCCTGACCCGTCACGAATCGCCCCGGTCCAGTTTAGTGCCCCCCTGCCCAAGGACCTGCGGGCTAGTTTGCAACAACTCCGCAAATGGGATACTCCGCCTCCAATTTCTTAACAACAGTATTACAGTACCATGTCTACAACCGACCGCCGCGCCCTGCGCCCCCAGATTGAAACTGCTCCTGCCACGACCGCTGAGGAGGCCTGCCAGAACACCACGCTACGGCCCGTACTAAAAATGCAGCACGAGTTGCTGGTCCAAGCTTTTGAGCATTACTTGCAAAAGCGTAAGACGCCCTGGGCGAAGTTTGACGCGCAAGGGCGCGCAGCGCATATCCTGCACAGTGTCCGGAAAGATCGGATGTTACGACAGTTGTTGTTGGGTATTGTGGTTGGCCAATTTACGGCCGATGAACTGGTCGCTTATTTTGCGAACGAAAGTGCCTTGCAACGTCGCCTGGGCAAGTTGTTGGAACAGCGTTTAGTGGACGCACTGGGTTAGCGATTAGTGAAAAACAACGTGCAGCGCTACTAACGAAGCCAACAAAGCCGCCCCTAAATACAATATTTCTTTACTATCGTATTGCACCAGTTCCCGCCACGGACGGAAGCCGCGCCAGCTCGTAGTCAGGATCATTAGCAGTGCGAAGGTTCCCGCGATCCCCGGCATCGACGCTGTGTCCAAGGTGGGCGCTAAGTAAGGTAAGAGTAGCCACAAACCGTAACCCAGTCCGATCCCCAGCAGGACGCCTTGCCAACGGATACGGAGGGAACGATGGGCTACCCCGCTAGCCAGGATAGCCGTCAGTAAACCCACAACGATCACGATGCCCGCGCGGACGAAGTAGTTCAGCTCGGGCAGCGTTTCTTTGATAACAAAGTTGAGCGGTATAGTCAGTAAAAAAGCGACGAGTACGCCAATTTTGTTGGGCGCTAGTACCAACACCGCTGTACAAATAAGCACGACTATACCGCAATTAATGTAATAGCGAATTTCGTTGAGCTGGTGGGTGAAGGCGGCGTCTGGATCACTGAATTTGAGTTGGAGTAGGTACAAGCCCATGGTTACCCCCGTAAAAAAAGTAACTAGGATAGTCAGGCGACCCGTCTTGACCACTTCCTGCTCGCTGGCCTGCGGCCGCAGGAAACCCTGGTAAATATCAATCGAAAAAAGCGTCGCCAGCGAATTGAAGGTGGAGTCGACCGTACTCATCAGGGACGCGAACAGACCACAGAGAATGATACCTTTGATACCCGTCGGCAAATAGGTTTTGACCAAGTAAGGAAAGGCTTCGTCGGGGCTGGCTAGACCACTCTGGCCAATGATACCAACCAGGGCAATACCGGGAATAACGATCAGCACCGCCATGGCGTATTTGGTCACGCCGCCTACCATCAATCCGATTTGGGCTTCGCGCAAGCTCTTGGCCGCCAACGAACGCTGCATGACGGTCTGGTTGGCACACCAATAGTTGATGTTGAGGAAAAAGAGGCCAAAGAGGTGCGTCCACGGTAGTTTTTCGTGCTCGGCGGGGAGGTGGAGGTGCATCAGGTCGGGTGTCTTTTCGTAGAGCTGCGACCAGCCACCTAGTTCTTGTAGCGCGACGAACAGTACCGTAGCGCCACCCAAGAACAAGATACCAAATTGGATAACGTCCGTTTTGACTACGGCGCTCAGTCCACCAAGGTATGTATAAGTAGCCGAAAATAAACCAATACCGACAATCAACACACTCATGCGTATTAGCGGTTCTTCGGAAATGAACATCAAGTACTCTGCGAAGACTAAATCCGCTGCGTACGCACCCCAAAAGAAGGCCATGCCCAGCGTCACCGTCGCAAACAAGCCGATGTTGGCCATTGAATACGCTAAGCCCACGGCTTTTCCCAGGCGTTTTTGGATAAACTGCGTGATGGTCATCACCCGCTCGCGTAGATACAGTGGTACGAAAACGAAAGCCGCCAGCAGTATGCCCTGCACAGCGTTGATTTCTAGGTTGGCTTGTGCCAAACCGTAGAGGTAGGCCGAACCCATCATCCCCAAAAATTGAAAACCCTGAATATTGGTCGCAATAGTGGATAGTGCAATGGACGGCCAGCGCAGGTTGCGGTTACTCAGGAAATACTGTTCGGTAGTGGCCTCTTCGCCCGTACGCCCCGTAAGGGCTATCGCAAAAATGAGCAAAAAATAACCGAGGACGATGAGCAAATCTATCACGACAGGGAGTTTGCTAGCAAGGTAGGGTTTTTTGATAATTAGCCTGTAAACGCTTACGTGTGGGTCGTACCGCGTTGCCGCAATTATTCGGGGTGACTTGACTCACGCTTTAATTGAC
This sequence comes from Bacteroidota bacterium, assembly GCA_038748735.1. Lineage (GTDB taxonomy): Bacteria > Bacteroidota > Bacteroidia > Chitinophagales > Saprospiraceae > Lewinella. Next base: position 3,176 of record JBCDIR010000504.1, read on the forward strand.
GCTGCGATAGCGTATTCACGCTTAAAATGAATGAGGAAACAAGTATATATCCGCTGTGGAAAACTTTTTCTCGCAGCGGCTTATTTGGACCAGGCAGGACCAATTCCGTTGGTAACGGGACACTTTATTAACAATAACGATCATTAATTGCGATTAAAAATCGCATTTTTCGCAAAAAAGTGATTGTTTTTTTCCACAATTACGTTAAAATTTCG
>JBCDIR010000505.1:0-3383 GCA_038748735.1 Bacteroidota bacterium
AAGACGAACGAATCACCCAAACGGTTCGTTTAGCCAACTAATTTGCATTATTTTAACGTAGCAGGCAAGCGCTTACTTCGCAAACGCGTCTTGCCAAGCGAGCATGCCGCCCGTCAGGTTACGTACATTTTTGAAGCCAGCTTGTTGGAGTACGCCCTGTGCCATACCGCTGCGCGCACCGCTGCGGCAATACACGACGACTTCGTCGTTTTGGTGCGGTGCCAAGTCCGTAATGGCCCCCATGATGCCACCGACGGGGATGAGTTGTCCGCCGATGTTGAACGCTTCGTGTTCGTGGGGTTCGCGTACGTCAATGAGTACGAAATTGTCTTCGCCCGCGTCCAGCCGGGTTTTGAGGTCTTGAACGGTGATGTCCATATGTTTTTATTTTGATGTAACTACTGTTGTGAGGTCGTATCTACGGGTTGTGGCACTTCTGGATACGTATCCTCAGCCGATAAACCGCCCGTATCGCTGGGTGGTTCATTGGTCTCCACTTCGGCGGGGCAACCACTGGGGCGCCCTTGCTGAATGTAAACCGTGACGGTCGAGCCGCGGTTGACCCGCGCGCCGGGGCGGTAAGCGGGTTCTTGGCGGTACACGTAGGTATTAGCCCCCCGTTCACCGATTACGTCACCCAGTTCTAGGTCCATGCCAGGTAACATGAAACGTACCTCACTCAGTGGCTTACAGCGTAGCGCCGGCAGAGAAACCGTCTTATCTTTTTCCGTTGTAATGACGAATTCCAGCGTCGAACCCTGCATGACAAACACGCCGCGTTTAAGGTCTTCAGTGGTGTATTTTTTGCCTTGGTAGTAGAAGTGCAAAATCGTACTATCCATCAACTTTGAATCGAAGATGGTCTCCCGCACCGTCGTCTTTACTTGGAGCGGCACCAAATTGGTTCGGTACAGACCGTAATCGTCGGCAGAGCTTTCGGAGGTCGGTAGGCGTACTTCGCCCCGCTCTCCGTTGATGGTCAAGTAGATGGTCCGATTTTTCTTGGCCCGACTCAGTGCTTCGGGGTCCTGGGAGATGACTTGCCCAACGGGGATTTTGTCATCGTACTGCGCTTTTTGCACACTGACCTTGAAGCCGCGGTCTTTGGCCTTGCGCGTGGCTTCGTCAGCCATGAGGTCGATGTAGTTTTCTACCTGAATATCTTTGCCGTGTTTGGTGTAAATATTCAGGAAGGAGGTCAGTAAGAAGAAGAGTATAGCCAAAATACCCAACATAGCCCCCAAGTTCTTTAGGAAGTACCGCAAACCTTCTAAGCGGTGATCGGGAGCGTCATCGGTTACCGTAACGGGAGCGGCGGTGTCTGCGGTTGCAGTGTGAGCTGCGGCGACGGTGGTAGCTGCCGCGGCCACGACGGGCGGGGCGGTCGGTAAGCGGTCACTCGCCGCCTCCGCCACAATGGTAGCCGGTGCTGGCGCGGCGTCCGGTGTTTTTTGGGGGGAAGCATCCGCCTCAGCGGGTGGGGGCGTTGCCAGTACGGGTTGCTTCTTCGCCTGACGCTGAAAGCCGAATTCCAGGATATGTTGAATAAAAGCCGCTGGCTGATAACCCGCTAGTGCCGCTTGGTGAAAGATGGCCGTAGCCGGAGTCATGTCGGGCAGGGAGTTGATTGCAATGACCTGCGTTTCGGCGGTGCCGTCCGCCAGTACGCGTACAAAAGCGTCGATGCGACAATAGCCTTCCACTTTGGCAATTTTAGCGGCTCGTTCTAGCGTGTTTTGGACCTGCCCCAGGATATATTCGTAGCTGTAGTCCCCTACTGCGAAGCGAGCGGGGGTGAGGTTTTGCCCTTCTCCCACCAGGAATTTCTCCTCCAGCGACAGTACTTCGCCCCCAGTGAGTGCTTCACTTGGCTCAAATATCTCAAATTGTACCTGCTGCCCGCTATCGCTGTAACTGGTCAGCATTCCGCCCGTGATTTTTAGGAAGTGAATGCCACTTTCCTGGCGTACTAGGTGTTCGAAGAGAATCTCCGATTTGTGCGAAAATTCTTCCTTGGGTTGGAGACGAAGGATACGGCGCTGGTCCGCTTCCCGCTCCGGGTTGGTCCGGAATAATAGTTCCGTGTAGGCTTGTAGTTGCTCGCGGTGGCGGATGACTTTTACGGCTGAGCTACCACCGTCGTCCACGGGTTTGGCGACCAGCGGGTAAGTGAGCCGTTTCTCTACTTTTTGAAAGAAAGCCTCCGGGTCCGCCGTGTATTCCGCCTTGGGCAACAGCAACTGTTCCGTGACGGGTAGCCCCCGTTCGCCGAGCAGTTGGAGTGTGCGGTATTTGTCAATGGTGATATTGGATGACTTGATGCCAGAACCATTGTACGGCAGGCTGCGGGCTTCCAGTTCCATCTGCACCTGTCCGTCCTCACCGGGGCGACCGTGGAGGGCGATGAAGACCCCGTCGACGCGTTTGGCTAAGCCGTCGTAGTTGAGGGCTTCGGGCGCGAAGAGGACGTTGGCCGAGGCGTACTTTTGCCTAATGGCCGAGCATTCCGTCCGAATTTTGGCGAGCAAGGGATGCGCCTTCCAATGCGTAATTTTATCCCGAATGTCGTCCGCATCGTCCTTCAACAGTAAATTGATGGGCAATTGGTATAACTTGTGCGCGCCGTCCTTACCCGTCAAAAAGATCGGCAAGGGTTCGTAATCGACGGAGCTGGATAGTTTTTCAAAAATATTGCGACCACTCTCCACGGAGCGGTGCCGCTCGGAGGAATACCCACCGAGGATGACCGCGATGCGGCGGCGCTCGTCAACTGGGGTTTGGAGCTGCGCAATCTGGGTATCGAGTTGCTGGAGTTGCCGTTGCCAAACGCTGTTTCCTGCCCGTTGCGTCAAGCGTTCCTGTAAAGAAATTCGGAGGATGTACGTCAGGAATTGGCTGGGGTTAAGACCAATCTCCGCCGCTTGGTGAAAGAAGAACGAACTGGGCAACATGGCCGAGGTCGTATTCAGATCATTGAGGCAAACGGTACCCGCTGGCGTATAGAAACCGTCGATCTGCGCGTACACGTGAAAGCCAAGTTCCTGAAACAGTTTTTCACACTCCCGGCGAATGGCCTCAATAGCCGCGTCGGGTAGGTTGATGGGTGTTTCCTTACGGGAAAGATTAGAACGGTAATCGAATACCTCGCCCCCTTTGGTCATTTCCGTAGGAGGCAGTGCCACGACACCACCTTCCTCCGTGCGCAGGACAATACAAGAAAATTCCTGTCCAGCAATAAAAGACTCGATGATGACGTCCTGCTCCGACTGGTTCGCCGTCAGCGTAACGATGGACTGCGGAGCGCCATCGGGTTCGGCGGTGGCGTCGAGTAAGGCCAGGAGGTCTTCGGGATGGTAAATGGTTTGGGTGCTTTCGCCCACCGT
>JBCDIR010000506.1:0-3380 GCA_038748735.1 Bacteroidota bacterium
ACGGCGAAGATGCCGTATTTGAGGCTACTGAAATCAAAAAGCCCGTTGTGAAAGCAGGACACGTTTTAGTAAAAATTGCTGCTTCCAGTGTCAATACCGTGGATACGATGATACGCAAAATGGGTAAAGACCTACCGTTATCTCCTGACACACCAGCGATCCTGGGGATGGACTTTGCGGGAACTATTGAAGCCGTTGGTGAGGGCGTAAAGGGATATGCGACGGGAGATGAAGTATACGGATGTGCAGGCGGATTAGCAGATTTACCTGGTACGCTTGCGGAATACATCGTAGCGGACAGTGACCTTATCGCCAAGAAGCCCAAAAATTTGTCGATGCGGGAAGCTGCGGCCCTTCCACTAGTAGCTATTACGGCCTACGAAGGTCTAGTACGCGCTGGGGTTGGAGAAGGGCAAAAAGTATTAGTACACGGCGGTGCTGGTGGAGTTGGACACGTGGCATTGCAACTAGCGGTGTATTTTGGTGCCGATGTGTACGCTACGTGTAGCGGTGGAAAGCAAATGGAATTACTAGAAAAGCTTGGCGCAACGGCCATTAATTACCAAACAGAACCCGTTCAACAATACGTTGAAAAATATACCACCGGAGCGGGATTTAACGTAGTATACGACTCGGTAGGAGCCGATAATTTGCTAAAATCTTTTGAAGCGGCTGCGCTGAACGCGCAAGTTGCCACCACGGTTTCCCTGTGCGAACTGGATTTAACTCTTGCTCACTTCAAAGGCTTATCGCTCCACGTAGTCTTTATGTTAATTCCCATGCTGCACAATTACAAGCGCGCGGAACACGCGAAAATTCTTCAACACATTGCCCAAATTGCGGAGGCTGGTCAATTGCAACCCGTACTAGATGAAAATCAATTTTCGCTGACAGCAGTTGGGGCGGCACACGCTCACCTGGAGAGTGGTAACGCCATCGGGAAAGTGGTTATAGAATACTAGAAATTCAGCACATGCTACCGTTTGAATCCATTAATAGCGCCTATAACCACGTCTTTCAAGCTGGGAAATTGAGCTTGGGAATGGTGGTTCCCATCGAGCACTACGGTCAAAGTTCGGTGCCCACGATGCAATATCACTTAGCAAGGGTCAAACTAGTAGAACAGTTGGGGTTCAAAGCCATCTGGATACGGGATGTGCCGCTGCACGTACCCACTTTTGGGGACGCCGGGCAGACTTTTGACCCGTTCACTTATTTAGGTTTCCTAGCGGGACAAACCCAAGACATCGCGCTCGGGGTGGCTAGTATTGCCTTACCCCTGCACCATCCGGTCCACGTTGCTAAAGCTGCGGCAACGATTGATCAGTTGTCCAATGGCCGCTTACTCCTGGGCGTTGCTTCGGGTGACCGCCCCAGTGAATATCCGGCTATGAATATTGACTTCGAAGACCGAGAAGCGTTGTTTCGGGATGCTTTCCAATACATTCGCCAGGCATCCAACGATTTTCCCACGCTACGGGATAATCGCTATGGCCAACTGACGGGGCAGGCGGATATACTCCCCAAGCCCTTTTCCGCAAAGATTCCGCTCTTAATCACGGGGTCGAGCCGGCAAACCTTAGCGTGGAATGCGCAACACGGAGATGGATGGATTTATTACCCAAGACACCATATGCAGCAAGCGTACACCATCGCACAGTGGCGTAGGAAAATAGCCGAATACCATGATTTCGACAAGCCATTTATGCAACCGTTGTACGTGATACTCGAAGAGAATGATGACTTTAGTCCGCAGCCTATTCAATTGGGTTTTCGGATAGGAGCCAATCATTTAGTGCAGTACTTGCAAGAAATCCAACGCATCGGTGTAAATCACGTAGCGATTAACCTCCGCTTTAACACGAGGGCTATTGAGGCGACTTTGGAAGCGTTAGCCAGCAAAATTTTACCGCATTTTCATACAACTACAACCTAATGAGTAAGACAATTTTAATCACCGGAAGTACCGACGGTATTGGAAAACTAGCGGCCCTTCAACTCGCCAAAGACGGTCATACCATTTACCTTCACGGAAGAAATGGGGAGAAGTTGAAGCAGACTATTGCCGAAATAAAAACAACTTCTAACAACGAGAACATCAACGGCTTCATCGCTGATTTTTCGGAGATGGCAGCGGTACGCGCCATGGCCGCAACGGTAAAAAACACCGTCCCCCAGTTGGATGTCCTAATCAATAACGCTGGGGTATACAAAAGCTCGACCGCTACTACGGAAGAAGGACTGGATGTCCGTTTCGCCGTCAATTATTTTGCCCCGCTGGTCTTAACACAAGAATTGCTACCCCTACTCCGAGCGAGGAAGGACGCCAGAATCATCAATTTAAGCTCGGCGGCCCAGGCTCCCGTTTCGTTGAATGCACTAGTCGGCAACGATCAACTAGCTACGCACGCAGCCTACGCCCAGAGCAAGTTAGCCTTAACGATGTGGAGTAAACACTTAGCCGAAAGTGAGCCTAACTTAACGGTCATCGCCGTCAATCCTGGCTCATTGCTCAACACCAGGATGGTCCGTGAGGGTTTCGGGATGCACCGCTCCCCTGCGGATAAAGGTGGAGCGATTTTGTACGAGCTGGCCACACAGGAAAAATATAGTAGTGCGTCCGGTAAATATTTTGATAATGACATTGGCACCTGGGGTACTATTCACCCCGCTGGGCAAAACACAAGTGCGGTTCAGCAGTTACTGACACAAACGACGAATTGGCTGCGTAAGTCGTAGCTATTATCTTTGGGGTTTACTTTACAGCAGATTTACTCATGCAAAAAGTCATGATCATTGGTTGTTGTGGCGCAGGTAAGTCCACTTTGGCGAAGCGGCTACACGAACAGACCAGTCTACCGCTATATCATTTGGACCAATATTATTGGAAACCTAATTGGCAGGAACCTACTAAAGCGGAATGGGAGCCTATCGTCCACCAATTGGCCCAAAAAAAGCGCTGGATCATTGACGGTAATTACAGCAGCACCCTAGACATTCGTCTACAAGCAGCCGATACGGTTATTTATCTTGACTATCCGACTATTCGATGTTTGTGGCGCATCACCAAACGTATCATCAAGTATCGGGGCCAAGTGCGGCCAGATATGCCACGTGGTTGCCAAGAGCGTTTTGACCTCGGATTTTACCATTACGTAGCTATTTTCAACCTGGTAAAAAGACCCAGTCTACTCAATAAGCTAGACGCATTCGCCAAAGAAAAACAGGTGATTATCTTGCGAAATGATCGGGCGGTGAGGCGGTTTTTGGATGAATTATAAAGGAAGTGACACTGGTACTAATCATTCGTTTATTCCACATGACGTATCTTGCCCTTCCAATCAAACAACCCCATCCACTCGGCTGTAAAACGATGCTAT